>JABGWJ010000079.1 GCA_018645565.1 bacterium
CAAAAGAATCAAGACCAAGAGGGTAGCCAAGAACAGCAAGAGAATCAAGACCAAGAGGGTAGCCAAGAACAGCAAGAGAATCAAGACCAAGAGGGTAGCCAAGAACAGCAAGAGAATCAAGACCAAGAGGGTAGTAGTGCTGATAATATTGAAAAAGAAAAATCTGACCAGATGATTCAAGCAGAAGCGATTTTAAATGCTCTTAAAGGTCAAGAAGAGATTAATCAAAAACAAAAAATTTTAAAATCTAAGATATTAAAATATGAAAAAGATTGGTAATAAGATGAAAAAAATTTGTTTTATATTAATTTTTAACTTGTCTTTTATATTTGGTTTTCAGGCTAGAGCAATTGTTGATAAGAATAATATTACTATTGACGATGTAATAAATTTTAAAATTGAATTAGAAAGTACAATTTCGTTTGGAGATCTCAATGCCAATAGTATATTTAAAGATTTTGATATAATCAGTGGCCCGAGTCAGCAAACCACTATGCAGTGGATTAATGGTCGAATGACCAATTCAAAAATCATGTCTTGGATGATTTCTCCAAAAAAAATAGGCAGATTAATAATACCTTCTTTAACTATATCGATTGGAAGGGAAAAAATATCCACAAATAAAATTACAATCCAGGTGGAAAAATCTAAATTAAATAAGAAAGACTTAGACGTTTTTATTTCAGCAGAATTAAATAAAGATAAAGTGTATCTGGGAGAGCAAATTATACTGACTTATAAAATCTATAGGAAAGTGGAGTGTTCAATTGAGCCATTTGAAATTCCGAAATTCCCAGGGTTTTGGGCTGAAGAAATATTTAGACCAAATCAGATTAAGTTTAAAAATATTTCTCTTAACGGAGTTAACTATCAGAAAGGCACTTTATATAAGGTGGCATTATTCCCTATTTCAGGTAAAGAGCATGTTTTACAACCTTTATCTGTAAAAGTGAAAAAACAAAAAAATAAAAAAAGAAACAATAGAGACCCATTTTTCAATCCTTTTTTTGACTCTTTTTTCACAGAAACCGAAACAAAAATATTAAGGAGTCAGGGTCATAAAGTGGCTATTAAAAAATATCCTGGTCTAAGACCTAGTGGATTTACTGGTGGAGTTGGGAGTTTTAAAATTTTCACTGAAACTGACGTTGATTCGACTATCGTTAATGAAGCCGTAACCTTTAAAATATCAATTGATGGAACTGGTAATATGGGTTTGTTTACTCTACCTGAAATTAAATTTTCTGACGAAATTGATCAATTTCCGCCTAAGGAACGATTTGAGAAAAATGTATTTAGAGATGAATTGTCTGGTAAAATGACATGGGAATACATCTTGGTTCCCAGGCTTCCAGGGAAATTAACTATCCCTCCAATAGCACTTACTTATTTTAATCCTAAACTTGAAAAATGGCAAAGGTTGACATCAAAACCACAGTCTGTTTTTGTTAAAAAATTAAGTAAGAACTATTTAGTGAATAATGGATTTACTAAGAGAGATATTGAAGTGATTGGTAAAGATATTAAATATATCCACATGAGTAACGTTCAGTTCTCTCCAATAATTCCGCGTTCTTTTTCTTATGCCTTTTATATCTACTTATTAAGTATCTTGATTTTAATTTCACCTTTATTAGCTAAATACGTAATTGGTTATAATCTAGATAGATTACCTGAAAAAATAAGAAATAGTGCATTGAAAAAAGCTATTAAATCTATTGAAAATTATTCTTATTATGATTCTTTTGATAATTCAAAAATTATTTATGTTTTTTTAAAAGATAGATTTCAACTTTCCAATGCTAATCTTGACACTAGGTCTATCAGTGGCCTCCTTAAAAATTTTATACCTAAAGACCTATTAAAAGAGCTTATCGAATTAGTAAAAATTTGCGATAGAATGTCTTATGGGTTTGCATCGTTAGACGATAAAAAAATAGTAAGCCAAAATATTTCTAAAATACTTAAAAAAATTGATGAAACATGTTAATAATTAAAACTTTTATATATACTACAATTATGTCAATCGTTACAGCAAATAACGAATTTGGAATATTTGAAGCTGCAAATTCACATTATAATCAAGGTAATTATGGTGATTCAATTGAGCTTTATGAAGAGATTATTTTAGATGATTTTCACAGTAGTGATTTATATTATAATCTTGGAAATGCATATTATAGGCAAGGGCTAGTTGGGCAATCTATTTGGGCATATAACAAAGCAATCTTGCTTAATCCAAGATTGGGTGATGCGAAATACAATTTAGAAATAGCAATGGCATCTATGAAAGACCGCATAGTATTACCATCGGAACTTTTACCTGTTCAAATATATATAAGCATTAAATCAAATTATACTTTTAATGAATGGCTTCTTATTGGAAGTTTAGTTGTTCTATTCACAGTTTGTTTTTTTGTGGCATCAAAATTTTTTATATTTAGTAATGAAATTGTGCAAAAATCTCTTTTCATGCTTGTTATTTTAACCACCGTATTACATTTGATTTTAATTGACTTATTTTTTGAACAAAATACACAGCAATCTGGAATTATTATTTCAAATGAAGTTAATGCATATTCTGGTCCATTTGTAGGCGAGAACACAATGCTTTTTACTATTAATGAAGGTACGAGAGCAAAAATTTATCAAAAGCAAGGAGATTGGATTGAAATAGCTATTATTAATGGCGATAAAGCTTGGATTCCTTCAAAAACCTTTCGACCATTATGATAAAAAAAATTATACTAATTATTTTTTTTCATATTTATGTTTTTACTCAATCAGAAGACTCTTTATTTTGGTTTAATCATAATGTTTTACATGAAAAATTACCCGAATTTCCATTAATTATTAATAGAGTGTTAACTGGGGCTCATATCCCATTAATTGATTCTATGAATAATAAAGAAATTGGAACATTCGAAGTTTATCGAATTCAAATTTTTGAGTCCTCAATTTCTTCAATTGCTAGAGCAGAAGCAAAAAGATTCCAAAATATTTTGGGGGATACAGTCTATATAGATTTTGAGACCCCTCTTTATAAACTTCGAATTGGAAATTATACCGTTAGAAAAAATGCTGAAAAAGCAATTAAATCTATTTCCAGGTTGGGTGTAAAAAATTCATGGATTATAAGAACAAAAACTATCATTGAGGACTGAAAATAATGGCAGGGCATAGTAAATGGGCAAATATCAAGCATCGTAAAGGAGCCCAAGATGCAAAAAGGGGAAAAGTATTCACAAAAATAATTAAAGAAATTACAGTCGCTGCTAGACTTAGTGGTGGTGATTTAGAAGCAAATCCTAGGCTAAGAAGAGCGGTATCTAATGCTCGGTCCAATAATATGCCCCAAGATAATATTTTTAGAGCAATTAAAAAAGGTACTGGAGAGTTAGAAGGAGTTAATTATGAGGAAATGATTTATGAAGCATATGGCCCAATTGGAATAGCAATTTATATGGAGGTCATAACAGATAATAAAAATCGAACTGTATCAGAGCTTAGGCATATCTTAAATAAAAATAATGGCAGTTTAGCTGAGCCAGGCAGTGTCTCATGGATGTTTAGAAGAGTAGGAATGATAATATTAGTATCAAATTTGCCGGATGAAAATACTTTATTAAATGATATTTTAGAAAGTGGGGCTAATGACTTTGAGATAAATGACAATGAGGCGTATGTATCAACAGAGCAAAGTGAGTTGATGGTGGTTAAAGAGAATCTTGAGATAAGAGGATATAATATTAAATCATCAGAGCTTATAATGTCTCCGAATTCTTTACAAAGTGTTGATATTGAAAATGCTGATAAAGTCTTGAATTTGATGGAAATCATTGATAATCATGATGATGTCAATCAAGTATATTCTAATTTTTCTTTAAATGAAGTAAATTGAGTATAACAAGAATTATATCCATTGATCCGGGAATTAATATTACGGGCTTTAGCATAATCGACTTTCAAAAATCGCATATTAAGCTTGCTGCTTATGGTGTAATAAAACCAGATAAAAAAGATCGTCTTGAAAAACGATTATTGCATTTGCATGATGAAACTCATTCGATAATAAATAAATTTAAACCTAGTATTATGGCAATTGAAGATAGTTTCTACAGTAAAAATGTAAAATCTGCTGTAGTTTTAGGTCAGTCACGTGCTTCAATGATGTTAGCTGGAGCTAAATTAAATCTTGATATTTTTCATTTTGCGCCTAGGAAAGTAAAACAATCCCTATGTGGTAATGGATCGGCAACAAAAGAGCAAGTGCAGTTTATGGTAGCAAGTATTTTAAAGTTAGATGCGCTTCCCCATCCAATAGATATAACAGATGCCATGGCAGTTGGGATTTGTTTTGTAAATAACTATAACACTTTATAGAATTAAAGAGAACAGCAATGATATCACAAATTAATGGAAAACTAATTTCTTTAAATGAGGGATTTGTAATTATAGAATTGGGCGGTCTAGGATTAAAAGTCAATATGTCAACATCTTCCATTAGAAATTTTAAGTTAAATGAAATTATTTCTATTGTTACGCACATGCATGTAAGAGAGGATTCCTTAGATTTATTTGGTTTTATTAATGAATCAAGTAAAAAACTCTTTTTAATGTTAATCTCCATTAGCGGGATTGGGCCGAAGCTTGGTATGACAATATTAAGCGGTATCGAGCCTGAAAAATTAAAAACTTGTATAATCTCAGGTGATGTTAAAACACTGACTTCCATTTCTGGGGTAGGTGCTAAGACTGCTAAAAGAATTATTATAGAGTTAAAAGATAAGTTTTCTAAAGTTGATGATGAAAATTTAGGTTTTAATGATGAAAAAGATTCTGAAATTTCCAATAATATTTTGAATGCATTGATTAGTCTTGGCTACAGCGAGATTGAGTCAAAAAAAGTAATTGAAAAGCTAAATTTATTGAATCCTGACCAGAATGATAAAAGAATTGAAACTTTAATTAAAGAAGCTTTAGATATACTAAATGGCTCATAAACCTAAAAAAACAGCGCTTTATGACTTTCATATTGCAAATAGTAATAATGTTGTAGATTTTTCCGGATTTTATCTTCCTGTATTTTATAGTAGTATAATGGATGAGCACCGTGCAGTTAGAAACAAAGCTGCCCTTTTTGATGTTTGTCATATGGGGCAATTAATCATAAGTGGAATAGAATCTGAAAAATTTGTTCAAACAGTCACAACAAATGATGTCAGTAAACTTAGCTCTGGACAGGCTCAATATTCTGCAATATGTAATGAATCAGGCGGGTTAATTGATGATATTATTGTCTATAAACGTAAAACAGATTATATGATAGTAGTTAATGCTTCAGGCATTGAAAAAAAATACAAGTGGCTCAAATCAGTTTCAACAAAAAGTGTTCAAATTGAAAACATAAGCAATGAGCTTTCAATGATTGCAATACAGGGACCTTTATCACGTGAAATTATTCAAGCTGGATGTGGGTTCAATATTTCAAAATTAAAGTTCTATAATTTTATTGAAAGTATTGATTTTCTTGGTTTTAATATTTTATTGTCAAGGACTGGTTATACGGGGGAGCTTGGTTTTGAAATTTATTGTTCTAATGAAGCTGTTAGTCATATTTGGAATTCCATACTTGAAGACTTTAAGAGTGCTGGTGTGAAGCCGGCGGGCTTAGGGTCAAGAGATACTCTGAGACTGGAAATGGGTTACTTGCTTTATGGTAGTGATATGAATATTAAAACTACTCCTTTCAACGCTGGTCTTGGGTGGATTACAAATTTAAAAAAAGGTGATTTTATTGGTCGCGATGAAATGATATCTAATAAAAAATCCTTAGATACTGTTTTAATATATTTTATCATGACTGAAAAAGGTATTCCAAGACCTGGGTGTGATATAATCATGCGAAACGAGGTAGTCGGTTATGTATCTAGCGGGACTATTAGTCCTAGTTTAAATAAAGGTATAGGTATCGGTTATATAAAAGCAGAATATTTAGGTACAGACAAGCTGATTTCAATCGGAATTAGAGGTCGCAATAAAAAAGGGGAGTTGGTAAATGCGCCTTTTTATAAAAAAGGTAGTTTAAATAGCTAATTATTAATCATAATTCTATATATAATCTAAATTATTATTCTTATTTTTGAATCAGTCCAATATGCCTAAGAAAACTTCAAATAAAAATGATAAACGCCATGAAATTCTTGGTGTTTTAATTTTGGCTGTTTCTACATTTATTGTTGTCAGTCTCATTGGGCATGATTCCAGCGAAGAATTAGTTATAAGTCCAGATGCTCAAATTAATAACCCTATGGGCATACTAGGAGTTCTTGTATCACATTTATTAATCAAGCTTGGTTTTGGCTATGTTGCATTAGCTATCCCTATTTTGGGGGTTTATTGGGGGTGGGTCTTTTTTTCTAAGAAAGATAAAAACCAACCCCTTAAGCTTTCTTCTTATGGTTTGCTTGCTATGTTGTTGCTATCCATCAATGTAGGGGTGTTTTCAATATATTTAAGCCTAGGGCCTTCTAAATTTTATTATTCTGGATTTTTTTCAGGCATGCTTGCTAACTTTTTTTTGGATATGTTGAGTATCTATGGATGTACGATATTCATCATAGCCGGTTATATAATGCTGGTTAGAGCATATTTCGATCTTGATTTATATAAACCAATATTGATTTTAAAAGAAAAAATGCTTTTAACGTGGAACGGGTTTTTAGAAAACCGTGAATTAATTGCAAAAGAAAATGAAAAAAGAAATCATACAAATGAACTAAAATCTAAAATTAATTTAGTTGACGATTTAAATAATAAATCAATAATTGAACAATCTGTAGATGTATTAGAACGCATTTCAACTGAGAAACCTCCAACTGAGAAACCTCCAACCGAGGAACACTCAACCGAGGAACACTCAACCGAGGAACACTCAACCGAGGAACACTCAACCGAGGAACACTCAACCGAGGAAGACTCAACCGAGGAA
>JABGWJ010000080.1 GCA_018645565.1 bacterium
AAAGTAAGATGTAAATTATTATGTTTTACCCAACGTATTTTTACTCTATCAGTTTCAAAAGTAGATGTAAGCATTTGCTTAACACTCTTTACTACATGAGGCAAAGGTATCGATATAAAAGTTCGAAGAAGTTTTTTTTCCATATATTAAATCATACTCAAAATAAAATTAAACACTGCTTGACTGGTACGAATCTTATTTGATTCTCTATTAGAAGTGAAATTAAATTTTTTCACTTCTAATATGTTTTCATCGCAATAACCAACATAGACTAATCCAACCGGCTTTAAATCTGTTCCTCCTCCAGGACCAGCAATCCCCGTTGTAGAAATCCCAACATTCGTTTTAAGCTTAGCCCTTATATTCTTTGCCATTTCTAATGCTACTTCTTGACTTACAGCACCAAAATCTTCAATACTTTTAGCTGAGATATCTAAATCATTTATTTTTGATTGATTGCTATATGTAATTAATCCACCATGATAAATTTCTGAACTACCAGGAACGTTCGTTAGTCTATGACCAATTAAACCACCTGTGCATGATTCTGCGGTGGATATTGTAAGTTTTTGATTTAAAAATTTATTTACTAAAACATTTTCTATACTTTCATTTCCTAGCGCATAAATGTATTTATTAATCGATTTAGCAATTAAAATCCTAAACTCATCAAGTAATTTTTTATCCGTATGTGAAATACGTATATCTACACCATAAAGAGAAGGATAATATCCAACGTTTATATCTTCGGAATTAAAATCAATTTTCTTTACTTTTTCAAATAAAACGGATTCTGGAACTCCTGTTGTTCGCAAATTAGCAGAATATATTTTTGAAACTATTTTGTTTTTAACCCAAGGAATTATTGAATGAGATACCATACCTTTCATTTCCATTGGAACGCCTGGCAGAACCATTAGCGTTGTATTATTTTTTTTATAAAGTAGTCCTCTTGCAGAACCTAAATCATTTGGAATAATATCTCCATTATTAGGAATAAGAGCTTGTGATTTACTACTTTCAAACAACTGATATCCTGCATTTAAAAATTTATCTGATAAATAATTCCAATAGCTATCATCAAAAACTTCTTCACTACCAAAATAGTCAAATACGACTTCTCTAGTAATGTCATCATCTGTCGGTCCAAGACCACCAGTGCAAACAATTAAATCTATTTTTGATTTAAATAACAAATCTAAGCCATCTATTATAGCCTCTTTTTTATCAGGAATAGTCAAATGGCGATTAATATTTGCACCCTCTGAACTAAGAATATTGCTTATCCAACTTGCATTGGTGTTTATTGTCTTTCCCGATAAAAGCTCATTTCCGATTGTTAATACTGCGACCCTCATCCGATAAAATAAAATAGACTTTGCGTTACAAGGAGTGCAAAGATGCCTGCAATTACATCATCCATCATAATGCCAGTCCCTGATTTTATATCATCCATCGATTGTACGGGTCCTAGCTTAAAAATATCAAATATTCGAAAAAAAGAAAATGATACAAAACCCCAAATAAAAGAATGTGGTACCATCCACAGCGCTATCCATTGACCAACCCATTCATCTATAACAATTTCCGCAGGGTCCTCATCTTTAAGAGCTTCAGCATGAATAGTAGATACAGCAACACCTATAAAAAACAATACTAGACTCGCATAAAGGATAAATACTCCTTCAATATAAAAACGAAGAAAAAACCATGCTAAAAAAGCCACGAAACTACACCATGTACCAGGAGCAAAGGGCAACTTACCTATATAAAAAACCGTTGATATTATTTCTGAAACTTTATTCATTAACTGTTTTTCATAAATTCCTTAATTATAATTCTGTTGGTGTATAAGTACACAACTCCTGTATATGCAGTAAATATAGCCGTAAGCAACGTAAGAATATATATAATGTTGTAATGCCTAATTAGATTTAACGTGGGTGTTAACTCAACAATACTCAATCCTTCAAAAGTTAAAAAAATTAAAGTCAAAATAATTAGAGTTAATTGTAGGGCTGTTTTGTATTTAGATATATTTGTAGTAACAAATTCAAAACCTCTATTTGAAATAATCCAGCGCAAGCCTGTAATGAATGAATCTCTGAAAATAATAACTCCAACCATCCAGAAATCAATAATTCCAATAAAAGCAAAAGAAATAAATGCGGATAAAACTAGTATCTTATCAGCTAGTGGATCTAAAAATTTACCCTCTGGAGTAATTTGATTATATTTTCTGGCAAGGTAACCGTCATAAGCATCCGTTATAGCTGCAATTGCAAATACTAATAAAGCAAAAAACTTTGCATTTGGAACATTGGAGAACAATAAAATGATAAAAAGAGGTGTTAATATAATTCTTATAATCGATAATAAGTTTGGCAAGTTCATATTGAGGTTCTGCCTTCCATCGCTCTAACAAGAGTGAGTTCATCCATATATTCTAAATCACTACCGACTGGGATACCTCTTGCTAAGCGTGTTACAGTAACTCCTAACTTCTCCAACTTTTGTGATAAATATAGACAAGTAGTGTCACCCTCTACGCTTGGATTAGTAGCTAAAATCACTTCCATGCCACCTTTGATTCTATTGTAAAGGCTTTCCAGATTCAATTCATCTGGCCCTATCCCGTCCAATGGAGATAAAACACCACCTAAAACATGATATCTACCTTTAAATGAATTTGTTTTTTCAAAGGAATAAATATCTTGAGGCTCTTCGACAACACAAATCAGAGAACTATCTCTACTATGATCTAAACATATACTACAAACCTCTGATTCAGCCATAATACCACAATCTTTGCAAAATCTTATTTTTTCTTTTATTTCTTTTATAGCATTAGCTAAAATAATGTTATCCTGATTATCAGATTTGAGTATAAAAAAGGCTAATCTTTGTGCTGTTGCTTTACCAATACCTGGCAACTTTGATAATTGATCTATTAGTAGGCTAGCAGGCTTAGGATATAGAGGCATTTAGAGGCCTGGTAAATTGAGACCTGAAAGCATGCCTCCAGTAACTGAGCTCATTTTTTCTTTTGCTGCTGCTTGAGCTTTAATTATGCCTTTATTGACAGCCGAAATAATCAAATCTTCAACTACTTCTTTATCTTCTTTAAAGCATTCCTCATCGATATACAATTCTAAAACTTCTAACTGCCCATTAATTTTTACTTTGGCCATTCCACCCCCAGATTCAGAATCTACAATAATATCTGAGAGTTCTGACTGAACTCCTTCCATCTTCTTTTGCATATCCTGAGCCTGTTTTAACATTTTTGACATATTTCCTTTAAACATAATTATTCTCCTAGGTTAAAATTTCTCCGTCGAAAAGGTCAACAACTTTATCTCTTACTTTCTCATCCTGTTCAGAGTCTGTTGAATCCGTAAGGACTTGCTCTACTGAACTCTTATTATTTTTTTCACTACCTTTCAAAACTTTAAAACTTGTACCAATACCGTACTCTTCAGATAGTATTTCATTAATAATATCTCGGTTTTTTTCTATCATACTAACATGAAAGTCTAAAGTACTATTAATTTCGAAAACGATATCTGGACCAGATACTTCTATTGGTTCACTTTTATCTAATATTGAAGCTATAGAAGGCTTTTTAATATGTACACTATCAATAAATATTTGCCATTTTTCTTTGATAGTTTTTAAATCGATTTTTTTTGATGTCTTTGTGACAGTTTTACTTTCATTATCGAAATAGTTTTCTTTAGGTTTAATATTTTCTATTATAGTTTCACTATTTTCTTCAATTATTGAATCTGATAAAACTTTTTGGTCAATAATATCGATATTTTTAACCTCATCTTTTTTATCTGAAGAAACTTCAATTTCCACTTCGCTTATATCTTCTCTTTTATTTTTATCATTAGATTTTTCATCAACTCTGACATTCTCAGGAAGATTAGTATCATCATTTTTAACGACTATTTCTTGAACTTTTTCAATTCTCTCTTCATTTGTATTGTTAGAAAGACTATCCTCATCACTCTCATTCGAGGTAGAAGCAAGCAAACTCTCGATCGAAACAGACTTATCCATTTCTAATAATTTGAGCGATGTAAATTCAAGCAATAAATATGGATCGTCTGAACGCCTAATGTGACTAGAGACATCCATTAATACTTGTGTACATCTTAATAAATCTCGGTTATCCCAATTTGATGAATGCACAATATATTTTTTCTTATTTTCTTGGTTCATATCAAGCAAGTCTTTACCCTTATCTATTTGAGCATAAAGTAAACTTTTAATATGATTGGATATACCATTAACGACTTCTTCGGCCGGAACACCAAAGCTCAAAAATTTATTTAATGAAGAAAGTAGTTCTCCTCCATTTTTACTTAAAAGCGCATTGGTATAATCAAAATATAAATCAGTTGGTATAACACCAAGTGCAATGACGGTTTTATCATAATTAATTTCGGAACCGCAGAAACTAATAACTTGATCTAAAATACTCAGGGCATCCCTCATACTTCCATCTGCTTTCCTTGCAATTATTTGAAGACTATCCAAGTCATAAGAAACTGACTCTTTATCAAGGATAAAATTAATTCTTGATATTATAGTATCAGTTGAAATACGATTAAAATCAAATCTTTGGCATCTAGAAATTATCGTAGCTGGAACTTTATGAATATCAGTAGTACAAAAAATAAATTTACCGTGAGCTGGAGGCTCTTCTAGCGTCCTTAATAAAGCGTTAAAAGCAGGGTTCGTTAACATATGGACTTCATCAATAATTATTACCTTATAATTTCCAACCATCGGTGCAAACTTAATTTGTTCTCTTAGGTTTCTAATTTCTTCAATTCCTCGATTAGAAGCGCCATCAATTTCTAATACATCGAGTGCGCGACCTTCTGCAATTTCTAAAGATAAATTTGAAGTTGGATCAAAATCATATTTTGCCCCTCCCTCAGCATTGAGAGCCCTAGATAAAATTCTTGCGGTTGTAGTTTTGCCTACACCTCTAGGACCAGTAAACATATATCCTTGAGCAACTCGGTCTAATTTAAACGCGTTAATCAATGTTTTTGTGACATGATCTTGACCGACGATATCGTCAAACGTTTGAGGGCGCCATTTTAGTGATAATACTTTGTAAGACATTTTAATTAGGCCATGCGGTTATATTTGGAAATCTCATAAATGAATATCTATTACCTTATCAGTTCAAATCTAATTAACTGCAAGCACACAAAAAAGAAAGTTTACCGCTGCTCCCTTCCAGGCCTGACGGAGTTCACTAATTTAATGTTGCAACAGGACTAAACTATCAACACTGCATAGTACAAGACAATCAATCGATAAAATCCTAGCATAAGTATCAATCTTGCTATAGCGGATTGCAAGTAACAGGGCACCGCTAACTCCCCATCTAGCACGGCCTAAAATTAATTTTCAAATCACTTTTTATTTTAATTATAAATAGACATAACCTATTTATAATAACAAAATTAAACACAAAATGTTATATATCTTATATTAATTATAACAATCATATTTGTTTGTAAGCGCCTGTGCTTGAAACTTTAATAAATTACAACTATCTTAATTTCCTCGATTTCAAACCAATCCCAAAAATTAGATCTGTCTAACTTTATAACACCGTCTTTAAAACTAAATCTCAATCGCTTTCTGTATAAAGATTCTGTGAACCAAAGAGAGTTTTCTCTTCTATAATAAATGGCAATGAAAGGAGGACTATCTGAATAAAGATCAGGAATTTCTAAGGTACATATAGCTTCATTAAACTCACCTTCAGATGTAACAAAATCTAACTTAGAGTAGCTAAATACTTTTTTAGTAAGTGGTGAAAATGAGCGAGACTTCTCTGGTTGTTCTTGACCAATCAAAAAAGACCAAAAAGTTACTGATAATAATATAAATTGAAGGCGAATGAGCACCCTCAAATTTGGCACTACTTTTTGCCGCGCCCAAACAAACCTTTTTTCTTTGGGGCTTCTTCTTTAGGAGCTTCCTTTGAATTTTCTTCTTTTCCATCAGCAATACCTTCAAGCCTTTTTTCCCAATCACTAGCATCTTCAGACGCTCCAGGTCCATCGGGAACGTCATTATCGTCTTGACCAGACCCTTGCTCAGGATTCTCCCAAATTTCTTTTAACTTTTCATGGCGCTTAACAGAATTATCACGCAAGTGATCAAGCATCTCGCTTACTTCTTCATCAAAATCAGCTATTGTTTGCTCCATTCGCCTGATTAGTTCTTCTTGCAATGGACCACCATATCCTTCACCAACTTTTTCCATCAGGTTGCCAAATTGCTCGATTAAATATTGTTTTTGAGGGTCCACTTTCGGTTTGTCCTCAATATTATCATTATTTGTTCCAGCCATAAAGACTCCAGTTATTACTTATAATTTTGTTCATACTCATCCTGAGATAAGATAAACGTTTCTGATGGTGTTAAAACAGTTGCTAATGCTTCATAAAGCTCACTACTGAAAATTAGTCCCACCACTATACCATAGAATTTATAATACCATGACTCATCTAACCTAGGACTTCGTTGACTATTGTAAAGTGTAGCCACATTCAATCCAAAAGTTCCACTCAATCCGTAAATATACGGCTTTAAACCTAAAAATTCATCACTATAAAGTCTATATGAAATACGTTCAATATCATTTAAATCTATTTTTTCTATTGCTGTAGCAGTCTGCACAGCAACTAAATTATCCTCAAAACCAATTAGTGTTCCATTTAGCCGGTCATTATTGATATTTATTATCTTGACATATTGGGGTTTTTTAATTTCGTTTAAAATATCTGATGCCCTTAAAAAATCCATTCCAGCATACATTATCTCGCGAGCTTCTTTTGTGAATTCAGGTTGTCCATTTATGTTGTTTTGAAACCTAGTAAACTGTTTTAAAGACATGTTTTTTTCATAAGTCTTCTTTTTACCTTTTCTGTTAACGACAATTCTAACCTTATAATCATTGCTGCTTTTTAGGTAAACCTGAGCACTCAAAAAATTTCTTACTTTTGGAAAAATACGGTAAAACCTGTTTTCATGAATGTCAATTAGGGTTCCAACCCTTGCGCTTAAAATAGCTATTTCGTCTTGAGACTTTATTGGACTCAATAAAACAATAAGCAGTAGACATATTTTGGCCATTTATGAATTAAAAACTAAATGCTGTCTCTACTTTCGTTTGTCTAACAGGTTCTAATTCCCCTGAGCCATTATCTCGATAGAATTCACTATACTCCCAAATAAGACTAACACCTTCACTCATTTCGTAACCGACTCTATAACCCATGACAGTATTCGCAGAAGGATTTTTAAAATCAAAAGGGTCTTTATCGTTATTTCTTCTATAAAAAGCTGTTGCGACACTTAATTTGGGAATGTTGTCAGTATTTAATGTTAGAACTGAGTTAAAACTATTGAATTCTAGAGTATCAGCTTTCATACTTGCATATGATGCATTAAAATTCAATAAATTGAGAATACTCATATTCGCAGATCCGTAAACACCACTTGATGACGCTTTATTATCATAATCTTCAAAAATAGACATATCCTTTGTTTTAATAGTCGTACTAGTACCTTGCGAAACACTTAAAACCCTATTTAAATCATATGCTTGATCAAAAAATTGAGGTACAAAAGATCCCTGCACAGAACGATATTCAAGTGAAAGATCGAGCAACCCAAAAAGTTTTGATCTTATTCCTGGAAGCGTAATCCCTGAGCCTGATCTTTCAGGTCGATAAAAAAGTGTATCAGAAGACTCACCTATCGTAGATACTTCAGGAAACATAAGAGAATTAAATTCGGTATAAACTGTCAATGATAACATTTTACTTGTTAATAAAGGATAAGAAACATCAAACGACCAAGCAGACACAGATGCTTTATTATCATTTATGCTAAATGGCCTAGCTTTAATCATTACACTGTCATCGATAGTATCAACAATATTATCACCGTCTGCGTCAATATCTATCAAAGAGTCTGGTACAGATAATCCATGCCCTGGATCAGCCCAACCATCACCATCTGTATCATTCCAAAGAGTACTATCTGTTGGAAAATCATCAAACACATCAGGGAATGAATCGCCATCTTTATCTTTCATCGCAGAAAACATATTTGCATCTGAAATGTAATTGAGGCCAATAGTAATTGGTAAATTATCAGATATTTTATACTGAGCCCTCAAACCAAATATCGTTCCTCCGCGAGAAAAATCTTTTATGTTTGATAGAAACACTTCTCCTCCAATAGATCCGATATTAAAACCCGTATTTATCCCAACTCTTCTAACAGTTGGAAACTCCATCATGTTTGAATATCCTTTCATCAGTCCACCTTGACCTAATGTCATATTTTCAATCGAACCATATTTTGCCCATATAGGAGAAGACTTTTCACCATATCGTATATATAAAATTTTATCATAAATCAAATCTGGATTATCATCAAAGTCCCACTCATCCTGTCTAATATTTCCTTCATCATCCATATAAACAACTAGATCTAAACCTATTCCAATACCCGACAAATTGATTTCGGGTCTTAATGCTAACTGATTGTAGAGAGTACCATCTATTGTAGCAGAGCCAATCCCGAGTCCCATTCCAAATGGTTTTTTAGGCGCGCTAGGTGCATCATCTGTTTTTGGTGAATCATTAGAATCAACTTCATTATTAATGGTACTATCATTTATTTGATCGGTTTTATTTTTGATTTCTGAATCATTTGTTTCTACTTCTTTTTGTTGATTATCGTTTTCTATTTTTTTTGATTCATCACGCTCTGAAGGTTTTTTCCTTTCTTCAACTTCTAACTCTAATTCTGGGTCCTGAGGATATTCATTCGGACTTGCTGGAGCTTGCATCAAACTTCCAGTGGAACCACTTAGTGCTTTCTGACCTGGACCCACACTAACTGTTTGACCACTGACAGAGTTAAACACATCAAAAAGCCCTTCTTTACCTATAAATTGATCAACACCTGAAGGATTAATCATAGCAGCAAACTCAGTGCCTTTTACACTAGCGACACTAACTGGCGAGACGACTCGAAATGTTTTGGTTCTGTTTTCTTTTTCGATTTTGTTTAAAATTGTTCCAAATTCAATATTTACCGATCTTGTATTTTTTGTATCCATAATTTCAAACTGTGAATTAGGTTTGACCTTTACAACCGACCTGTCATCAATAAAAATTAATGCTGCAAAACCATAATCGCCTACTTTGATGGCATCACCGTTATTAATACTTGCTCCTACTTGCGCAACTTCAGAGTATGTTTGCATACCCATTCGTTTTAAATAAACAACGCCTTCAGATTTAATCAATCTCGCAACCGACTCACCAAAAGAAATGTTTATAAAATAAAGAGAGATTAGAATTACTTTGTAAAAAGTTCGATTATGTTTCCGCATTTTTTCCTCAAATAGTTTGAATTAAAATTAGTTATCTATTTATTTTTGTACAAGGGGTTATGGCCCTAAACCAGTTTTACAGTAATAGGTTATACTATTTCCAATTTTTAAGCTTGCTTGTCTGTCCAATCCCCGGATTAAAGCTATTTGTGGGATCCAAGTCTTTATAAAAATCAGAAAGAGCAGGCTTAGCGAAATATTCATGGCCGACATTGTGCTCTGCCGGATACTCGGCGCCCCTGGCCTCATAAATTTTTAATAATTTTTGTCTCAGCTTTTCAGCATCAACACCTTTTTTGACAATATAATTTTGATGCAAAACGTGACAGAATAGATGACCATAATATAATTTCATTTCTAATAAATCATCAATTTCAGGGGGTAGTTTTTCAAACCAATCTTTATCATTTCGAGGTAACGCAATATCCATGGATATTGTTCCTCCAGTTTTCTTCTCATTGAGTGCATAATAACGACCAAATGCGCTTGCGGCTACAAAACGATGCAAAAGCGCTTTTTCAGCTTCATCATTAGTACATATAAAAAAATCGCCCTCATTACTCGCGAAGAAATTCTTAAAATATTCATTAGCTTCATTAATACCATCATCCGACATTTCAATAACCCAGTGATGCTCGAAACGTTTACGGAAATTTTCCATTCTAAGCGGAAGATGATTAGGCCAAAAATTGCTTAAAATTTGCATTATTCTATCAGATAAATTATTGGGTAGAAATTTAAAGTTTTTAGCAATGAGGTCTACTCTTCTTTTTAATTCAAATAATTTTGGTATGAAACTTGGACCCATTTTATTTATGGCTATAAATGTATCTTTACTATATTTTTTTGCGGCATCATAGCAATCTCTATGCAAATACTCTCCAGAAGTAGGCAGATTTTTAAAATTAGATAATATTTCTTTTCGAATTTTACCGAGGATGTAAGAATCATTTGTTCCTAGATAAAATACTTGGTTACTCTTTGAGATAGGATATGTATCTAAACGTACAGCAAAAACACTGATTTTTCCCGCACAACCAGAAGCGCCATACAAACGCCTACTATCTGCATTATAACGTCCAGGTGTACTCGCATTAACATCTCTTATCCTTTCTTGATATTTATTATCAGATGCAAGTTTTGATGAGTATTGAATATCGCTTTGTCCATAATTACTATCTTGCAAATTTGTTAATATTTCTTTTGGAGTATTACCAAGATGAACACCTAACTCATTAACTAATATTAGTTTACCCTTTGAATCTATTTTTGCATAAAGTGAAAGCTCTGTGTAAGCTGGTCCTCTCTTGACCAAAGCACCACCTGAATTATTGCATACGCCGCCGATAATTGAAGCACCAATACATGATGAGCCAATTATAGAATGAGGCTCTCTACCGTATGATTTTAGTTTATCCTCAAGATTAAATAATGTACTGCCAGAAAATCCAATAATTTGCTTACCTTTGTCAATAATCTGGATATCGCTTAAGCGCATGGTATTTATAATTAATATAGGTCGGTCATAGTCATAACCGTAGGGAGTAGAACCTCCTGTCAAACCCGTGTTTGCTGCTTGCATAATAACAATTATGTCCATGTCAACACAAAGCTGCAAGACTTGCCAAAGTTCAAATAATGTACCTGGTTTTGCTACTGCAATTGCATCACCTTCCCCATATCTCCAGCCTTTTAAGAAAGGTTGTTTATTCCAATCGGCGATAAGTGTATTGGGTTCGCCAATAATAGAATTTAGATTTTTAATAAATTTGTTATTATCCACTTTTTAATATATTAATTTCAATTTATGTTCACTAATTGATAGCTGCAAAGCACTATCTATTTTTAAAATCATTTATACTCTACGTAAGAATATATATATAATATGTTTGAAATATAGGCGTATTCATAACATTGTAGGTTTATTTAGTATTGTGTAATTTGAGAATAATTTGAAGATAGATAAGCTATATTATTTTTACAAAACAGCAAAAAATAAATATTAAATGAATTCT
>JABGWJ010000016.1 GCA_018645565.1 bacterium
ACTTACTATTGTTCTAGTGATACGAATGGGTGTGATTCAACTTATTGGAATTCATTGGATTTAAATGATGCCATTCCTAACCCAAATCCATATACGTTTATTAATGATACGCTAACTGTTGATATTTTTTTTGGAAACACTTGGCAACGATTTGCCACATTTGAATGCGATGGAAGTGTTGTATCCCTTATAGACCCGACAAACAGTGGATGGAAATGGCATCGGGTAGGGTTAGACACCAGTGCATGTGAAAATCAAGAACTAGGTATCCCAAACATAACCAATACTCCTGAGAAATTTAAACTAACCCAAAACTATCCTAATCCATTTAATCCAACTACCTCAATAAGTTATGATTTGCCGAAGAGTAGTTTTGTTTACTTAACAATTTATGATTTAACGGGAAAAACCGTAAAAACGCTTGTGAACAGTCTGCAGTATGCAGGATATAAAACGGTCCAATGGAATTCAACAAATCAAAATAATGCACCAGTACCGGCGGGAGTATATTTTTACGAAGTTCGCGCTGGTAATTTGAGTCAAACAAAAAAAATGTTACTTTTGAAGTAATGAAAAAATACATAGTTATAGCCGTATTAGGATTCATGTTTTTTTCTTGTGGCTCTAGTCTGAAACAAAAAACTGATTCTGCTGATTCAAATGGTCAATCTCTAACATCTTTCGATATTGAACCGCCTTCAGTATTAATAGCAACAGAGAGTACTTATCAA
This sequence comes from bacterium, assembly GCA_018645565.1. Classification (GTDB taxonomy): domain Bacteria; phylum Fidelibacterota; class Marinisomatia; order Marinisomatales; family UBA1611; genus TMED80. The sequence goes on from JABGWJ010000016.1 coordinate 732, forward strand.
ACGAATCCTATCGATCCTAGCTCAGTTATGATGGGGTACTTAATAGAAGGTTATAAGCCAACGACGGATCAATTTAAAAAGATGACCCATGTCTCAATTTCATTCTTGCGCGCTGCAAATTCTGACGGAGATATTAAAATGACAAATGGTTGGGAAAATATTGATGAGGTTATTGCGGCTGCTCATTCAAATAATGTTAAGGTTCTGATATCATTTGGAGGGGGGGAGTTTAAAGTGACTTCTGAATTAATGGGTGTTAAAGAAAATCGCCAAAACCTGATAAGAAATATTATTGATTTTATGATTAAACATAATCTAGATGGATTTGATTGCGATTGGGAACCATCTTGGATAAATGATAAAGCAGAGATGGAAGCAATAAATAATGCAATCACAAATTATTACATCGTTTTTATTAAAGAATTTCGTGAAGCATTAGATATTGAATTTGGAAAAGGAAATAAACTATTTACTGCAGCTATTTTAAACGCTAATAATATTTGGTATTCAGATGAGAAACAAATAGCACATTTTCCACAAAACGGTTGGTGGAATTATCTAGATTGGGTTTCTCTAATGAATTATGATAATGATGTTGGGGAGAAGCACGCCACCTTTGAGTCTGTATTTGGCGTAAATGGCTCTGTAGCATATTGGACAACATTTGGTATCCCACATAAAAAGATTGTAACAGGTATCCCATTTTATGCTCGAGCAGGCTGGGGTTCGGAGTGGTTATTTTACAAGCAGGTTATTGAAATGAATCCTACTATCTCAGATACGTTAAATTTTATTATACATAATAAAAATGATTCTGGGGATAAAGTTTACGGTTTTAATGGTACCAAAGTTGCAGTTCAGAAAGTTGCAAAAGGAAAAAACTTGAATTTAGCGGGTATAATGTTTTGGCAACTTGCAGGAGACGTTCCATCTTTTCATAAAAAATCTCTCCTAAAGGCAATGCATGAAGAGTTTATTAAATAAATTGTTAATGGAATATACATGGTGAATATTATTGATTTTTAAAGAAAATATTGACACCAGCCTTGAATCTATTGGGTCTGGTAACAAAATTTTTGTTGTTTATAAAAACTCAATGAATACCGTTGAGTTGGTAAAACACGGGTGGTCATGGTTTGCCTTTTTATTCTCAGGTTTATGGCTTGTTTATAAAGGACTTTATATAAAAGCCATTGAGATTTTTGTTTTTTCTACATTAATATTATTTTTTGGTATTCCTGAAAGCATCATACCTATCATAAGTACTGGTATTGGTGTTTATATTGGTGCCCGTGGAAATAGTTTGTATAAAGATTACTTGGAAAAAAGTGGCTACCAGGGGTTTTTGATAATAAATGCAAATACTGCTGAGTTAGCAAAAAGACAATTTTCAAAATATATGGAAGATTGATATTGAAAAATTGGAACTCTTTTCAACATAAAACCTGTTTTATTAAATAATTTGATAATAATTAAAATTAAATTTTTTATGCATTTTTGGATGATTTTTTGAAGATATATGATGTAATCATCATTGGTGCGGGCGCAGCTGGTCTTATGTGTGCGGCAGAAGCGATAAAAAGAAATCGCAGTGTTCTTATCCTAGAAAAAGCAAACAAAGCTGGTAAGAAAATTCTTATATCTGGTGGCGGACGATGTAATTTTACAAATTTAAATATCGAACCTCATGCCTTTATATCTAAGAACCCGCACTTTTGCAAATCAGCATTGTCTCGCTATACGCAGTGGGATATTATATCAATGCTTGAATCTTTTAATTTGACTTGGAATGAGAAAAAATTAGGTCAACTATTTTGTGACCAAAAAGCTGGAGCAGTTCTTAGTGCGCTGCATAAAAATTGTAGTAAGGCACACATTGAACTGAATGTTGAAACTAGTTCAATCAAAAAAAATAAGAAATACGTAGTTCAAACTAATCGTGGCGATTATCAAACAAAGTCACTTGTAATAGCAACAGGAGGGCCAAGTATTCCTAAAATGGGAGCAACAGATTTTGGAATAAGTGTTGCTAAGCAGTTTGGCTTGAAATCAGTTTCTTTTAAACCTGGTTTAGTGCCTTTTACATTTCAGCAGAAAGACATTGACATCTATTTTAAGAATTTATCTGGCCTATCGTTAGACGCAATCGTTAGTTATAATGGAATAAGTTTTAATGAAAATATTCTCATAACTCATAGAGGGTTGAGTGGTCCAGCTATCTTGCAAATATCTTCTTTTTGGAAAAAAGGAGACGCAATTGAAATAAATCTTCTTCCGAACTTAGATGCCTCTGAATATTTAGTAACAATGCAACAACAGCGAGGAAAGTCACAATTAAAATCAATTTTAAGCGATTTTTTTTCAAAAAGGTTAGCTGAACGATTTGGTGATACACTTAGCATCAAGAAAATAGCAAATACCACAATGGGTGAAATAAAAAAAACAGATTTACAAATTCTAGGTTATAATTTAAATCATTGGCAAATAAAACCTAGTGGTACAGAGGGTATGCGTACTGCAGAAGTGTGTACAGGTGGTGTGGATACGAATGAACTAAGTTCGAAAACCATGGAATCAAATAAACATTCTGGTCTATACTTCATTGGAGAAACTGTAGACGTAACAGGCTGGCTAGGAGGCTATAATTTTCAGTGGGCGTGGTCATCAGGCTGGGCTGCTGGGCAAGTTGTTTAGACTGTTTATCTATTATAAATTTGAAAATGATAATGTACACAATCACATTTTTAATAATTTTAAACTCGTACCTAATTTCACAAGATTACCAGGTCTTACACACTGAAACGCATTTAAATGGTAATATAAAAAGTATTACAAATCATGTAAAACATGGTAAAGGTATAAGGAAATGGAGCCGTGAGGAATATGATAAAAAGGGTAGGAAACACGGTGCTTGGATTGGTTGGGATGCGAATGGATTAATGAGTTATGAAACGGTATGGGAATTTGGTTTTCATAGGCAATATCGAGAGTGGCATAAAAACGGATCTAAGAAGCTTATAATTAGGTATGATGATGAAGGTAATGTGGCTCTAATGAAAAAGTGGGATGAAGAAGGAAATGAAATTATAAAAACATCATCTCTTAATGGTTGATAAATCAGTTATAGTAACTTTACCAATCGTAGGTGCTGTTTTATTAGAAAGAAGTAAAAGAGCGAAGCATATCCGCATGTCCATCAAGCCGCCCTCTAAAATCCGTGTTGCCGTTCCGGTTGGTATTAGTTTTGAGGAAGCTCAAAATTTTGCAGAAGAAAAAGAGTCATGGCTACAAAAGCAGATCCAAAAATTCTCAATTTCAAAATCTATGTGCCTTTATGAAAAAAGTGAGCAAGAATCAAAAGAGGACGATTTGCAAAAAAAAGAAACT
>JABGWJ010000081.1 GCA_018645565.1 bacterium
ACGTCTCATATTGATTTGCTAAAAGAAAGCGGTTTAAAGCCAGGTGTGATAGATGCGGATCCAATCGCAATTACAAATTCATTTACGTATTTAAAAGATATGCCATCTGAAGGTTTAGCTGTTTTATTAGATATAGGAGCGTTGTCGTCGAGTCTAATTGTTTGGGGTAACGGGCAGCAATATTTTACTAGGGATTTGCCTATTGGTGGTCATCATTTTGTTAAAGAAATTGTTGACAAAAAAGATATTAGCTATACGGAGGCTCAAGATATTCTTTTTAAAGAGGGTGTTGCTTCAATTATAAAAAATGAAGCAAATGAAGATCAGGCTACTCTGGGTGTTGCGGAAAGATCGGTTTATGATAATCTTATTGAAGATCTTCGAAGAAGTTTAAGGTTTTATGCTAAGCAAACTGGGCAGAGTTTCTTCTTGAAAATATTATTGACAGGAGGAGCTGCCGGAACGCCAGGTTTAGCCGGATTAATAAGCTCCAAACTAAATATAGATTGTGATATTTTGAATCCATTCGAAGGTTTTGATGGTGCTGAATCTTTGAGTCTGGAAAACCCGAATCAATATGTCCTTGCAATGGGATTATGTATTCGAGCAGGTATGGAATAATGAAAACCTATATTAAAATTAATTTAAATAAAGCTGAGAGTTCAGAGGTCCTTAAGGAGAGAGTTCTTGAGCGTACGAGATGGGTTGTTTTTGGAATTTTGATATTTAGTTTAGTGTTTATCAATATTAGAGTTTTGATGATTGGGTTTGGATATAACTCCGTAATAAATAAAAAGAAAAACCAAATTGTTCAACTAGAAAATCAAATTAAGCAGTTGCAATCTAAAGGTAAAAATTTATCCAAGAATGATATTATGTCTTTTGCTGACCTAGAACAAGACAGATTCCTCTGGGCGAGGAATATGGAATTATTAGGCAAAATGACTCCTGATGATATGGCGATAACTGGAATGAAGTTTAAACGGGATAAATTAACAATTAAAGGAATCGCTTTAACTTTTGAAGATAGAAAAGATTTCGAAATTATTGATGAATATGTCCAAACATTGAGAAGCAATAAAGAATTTTCGGAGAATTTTTCTCGGATCAAATATGTTGGTCATCAAAAGGTGAATATTCGTGGACAAAATATTATTCGTTTTGAAGTGATTGCCTCAATCAAAAAAGGTGGTAGTAAGGTATATTCATAATATGGCGGAAAAAAGAAATATCATTCTATTTGGTGCGATAATTATTTTGACTTTTACTTATTGGGTCAGCTCTTCATTTTTCATTGGTGAAAAGCCTTTAAAAATAAAACTCTTAGAACAAGAAGAAACCGAGCTAAATGAAAACTTAATCAGTGCTCAAATCCTAGCAAGTAAGCTTGATCGAGTTTACACTCTTTTCCAAGAAAACCTAGCGTTGTCTCAACAAGACTCATTGGCTGAGGACGCTAGTCTGCCTTTCTTAAATACATTAACTGATATTTTAGATGATTTAGATATACAGCTATTAGGTATAAAGCCCAAGGATAGGGTAAGTAAAGGAGATTATTACAAATCTCCATATGTGATTACGATCGAGTGTAGTTACGATGAGTTTGGAAAGTTTTTAGCAGAAATCGAGCGTTCGCCTAGACTAATAACTTTAAATGAGTATGAGGTTAAAAATGGTATTGAGCGAGTTAAGACAAATGTTTCAGAAGACGATCTTTTAGAGCAGGTGTTTGAGCTTAACCTTGCTACAATCACATTAGTAAAATCTAGGTCGAAAGGTTAATTATGAGTGAACGATCGCTAACAATTTGGAAGCTTTTAATAACATTTGCAATTCTTTCGATTGTCGCTGGTGGATTTAGTTTGTATCCTAAAAATAAAAAATACCGAAAAATTATAGCTAAGTCTTCTAGGACTTTTGGAACTGATAAAGATTTAGAAAGTGTAATTGAATATTTAGAAGAGCGCTTAGAGCAAAGAGGCTATTATCAGTTTTCATTAGAAAAACAGCCTATGCGTCTTACAAATGTCCTAACCTTAGCTGATGGTAGCGGGCCGAGCAGTAGAAGAAGTCGTAGTGCTTTAAGAATAGCGATGATATACCAAAGTCAGAATAAGTTTCAGGCCCAATTGAATTA
>JABGWJ010000082.1 GCA_018645565.1 bacterium
GTTATTTATTCATATGACGTTACAACAAATGATTCGGGCGATGATTTTGTTGAGATTAAATCCATAGATAGTATAATAGTTAATATTGTTTTAGAAGGTTCAGTTGAAGGCCAGCAGTTATTATTTTCAAACTTTGAAGGAATGGTAACGCCTCAAGATCTTGGTTTTGAGGGAGAAATAAATATTGAAAGTGATTCTGATATTCTTGAGGCAAACTTAAATAGTGGAAGCCTCATTCTGGATGTCTCTAATAGTATTAACACTAGTTCTGAAGGTGCGCCAACAGCAGTGATTACTATAAATGAAATTATAAATGTCTCAAGCAATGAACCTTTGGTTATAAACACAGGTGCAATGTTTGGAGTTTTAGACCCGATAGAAGTTGATTTAAATGGATATAAAATTGTTATGCCTCGAGATAGCCAATCTCTTAACTATACCGCTGATGTCCAGACGGTGTATGAGGTAGGGACTTACAGCTTATTAGATTCTATGGATATTGATATTACGGTTACAGGTTTAGGGTTCTCAACGGTTCGAGGGTTTTTTGCGCAAGATGCAATGTCAGATTCAAACTCGATATCGTTAGATGATTCAACGATCGTTCACAATGCACTTTTAAAGTCAGGCGTGCTCTCGCTGTCAATTAATAATAGTATTGGGGTTGTTGCTGATGTGTTTTTTCAAATTACTGAATTTTATAAAAACTCTATTTCGCTAGACACTACTTTTACAATTAACTCTGGAATATCTGAGGTTCAGATAGATTTAAGTGGTTATAATTTAGTTTTACCCTCAGACGTTGATACTCAAAAAGTAAACTATGTCTCAAATATTTCGTTGCCTTCAGATCAAGAAATGACTCTGTCTTTGAGTGACTCTATTTCTATATCTGTAAATATGACCGATATGGCTTTTCAATCTGTTACTGGACAAATTAACCCAGTTTTCATTGATATTGATCCTGTTGAACAAACCATTGATGCTCTTCCAGAAGAACTTGACGGATTTGATTTTAATGATGTTGAGATGTCTCTTGATTTCAATTCTAGTATTGATCTTCCTGTTTACTTAAATCTAAGTATCACTGCGTATAATGATACAAACGGTGATTCAATAACTAGAATGGTTAACCAAAATATCCATGCAAATCCTAACATTCAAATCTTAAATGCATCTGAACTTATTAATATTAGACCTGACCGCATCGTAGCAAGAGGATCAGCGAAGGTTGGGAATCTAGATTCTGTTGGTACAGTCGCAAGCGATGATTCTCTTTCTGGCGTTATGTCTGTTAGGGCTCCATTAATGTTCTTGGTTGATGCTGGCGCATTGATAAGTCCAGACCCGGTTGAATTTGTTGAGCAAGGAGATAGCCTAGGTATTCCTGATGAAATTATTGATGCAGCTCTTGTTATGACAATCAATAATCAATGGGAATTTGGTGCAAGCGTATCAGTCCTTTTAGGGCCTGATTCACTAGCTATTGAAAATGGAGAAGTTGATACGTTATTATCAGGGTTTACCTTTTCTCCGGATGCTAGTATTGTTGATACTATATATTTAGATGAAGACGCATTTCAGTTATTGAAACGATCTCCTAGTTGGATACAACCACAAATCAGTGTCATTTCAAATGAAGGTACACCTGTAAAATTTTTGAGTACAGATACGCTTAAAATAACAATTGATGGTGTATCATCTTCAATTGATTTATCTGCATTGGTGGACGAAGAATAGAATGAAAAATTTAATTAAATTTTCTTTAGTATTGTCTTTCGTCTTTTGTCAAACTAATCCAGTAGATATAGCGACGTCAGGTGCAAATAAATTAAGAATGCATGGGCAATTGAATGTTTTTCATAACCCTGCTACTTTAGGGTATAAAGCAGCTCAATTAGAAAGTGAAGCTACAGTTAATAATTTACCATTAGAAGAATCAGGTGAGTTCGTTAATGAGTTTCAAGACATAAACATTCCGGATAGTGATAGCCTAGATAGTGAGTTTTCAGAATTTGAAAGTGTGGATGATACGGATTCTTTTTCCATAAAAGTAGAAGATATCATTGCGTCCTCTGACTCATTGTTAGCGGATTCATTAGTCTCTGAATCTAATTTTAGTATGAGTCTTTTTAATGTGTCTTTTGGATTAGGAAGTGGTTCCATTACACCGAATTGGATTAGTAATCAATTATTTGGCGGAAAAGATTTAAGGAACGCACAACAAAGAAAAGACTTTTTAAAAGGTCTATCTAATGATATTAATATTCAAGTTCCTGTTTTCTCCAGCCTCCCATTAATAAATTTTAGCTTTGGATCAAATGTGGTAAGTCTTGGACAAGTAGTTAGTTATACTTCTGTAAATATTCCAAGCGGACTCGCTCAAGTTCCATTTATAGGATTAGAAAAAGGCAAAGAATTAAATATTAGCTCTTTAGAAGTTGAGCACATTACTTACTTACCAATATCTTATTCAAAAGGGTTTATACTTAAACCAGGTATTATTCCATTTGGGCAGAAAAGTTTTGCTGGCTTAAGAGCCAATCTGCTTATCGGTCTTGCAGAAGTACATACTGAAAGTGTCAGAGGTAAATTACAAGGTACTGACGCCAATACTCTGATTGATGCTGATATAGAATTAGGTGCATCGCTTCCAGTTTCAATAGATGATTCTATTCCAAAAGGTTCTTTTCCAGTTGGGCTTAGTTTTGATCTAGGTATTATAACAGAAATTGATGACAAACTAACTGTTGGTACTAGCATCGATAATATATTTGCCTCATTTAAGTGGAGCGGTGCAACCGTATATACAGCTAGTGTATTAGGAGAGCTTACACCGGAAGAGATAGCGGAAGCAGATTCTATAACAAATCTTTTAAATCAATCTGAAGTAAAAGAGAGTTCTAGCTATAAAACAAGTTTACCAACTTCTATAAATATTAGCGGTACCTATAAAGCGGTAGAATGGGTGACCTTAGATGCAAACATTCGAATTGATTTTGGGAAAAGTTATTGGGCTAGTAGTACGCCACTCATATCTTTAGGATCAGAATTTTATCCTAACTCTAAATCTCCAATCTATTTCGGACTATCATTTGGAGGTGAAAATAGTTTTGGATGGGGAACTGGAATGAGCCTTAAGATGGGCTCAGTAATTTTTGATATAAGTGGAGGTCAGTTAGGTGGAATATTTAATAACGCGACCGGTATGCAACTTGGATTTGGATTAAGGATACAGAAATAATTATTTATTTTGCCGCGTAAGCTTTTGCCCATTTTGACTCTGGAGCAAGAGTAATCAGTTCTTGTTCTTTAGCTCTAGCGGTTTTCTCATCGCCAAGCTTCCGATATATTTGAATCATGTAATGCCTAACTTCAGGAATTTTAGCATGGTCCTTATTTTTTTTCTCTAACCTGCTAAGTGTTTTCATAAGCTTTCCTAAAGCCGACTGAAGTTCCATTTTATTAGGGCCTTTCATAGACTTTCTGTAATAAAGGTGATGTAGAGCTTCATCTTCAGCTTCAGCTCCGCGAACACCAGCCACAGTTATTACTTGTTCAACTTCCCCTTCAACTTCATTTATTTCTTCGATTTCTTCCCAGACGGTAGTGTCCCAAAGATCATCCATGTTGATGTCTTCTTCGTCATCTTGAGCAGTTACTAAAGAAAAGAATAATATAGGTAATATATAATAGAACTTTTTCATTATTTAAATATTACAACATTGTGCATTATGAATCAAATTTTTTGTATTTAGATGGTTTTTCGCCCATACTTTCAATAAAGCTCACTTGCCCTACTAATTCTGGACTCTTTAGTTTGACTTCTTCAAAAAGTTGGAAAGCTCTATCGTAGCTTCGGATGCGGTATAAGGCTACAGCTAGATTGATTTTGTATTCATCATTTTCCGGATCTTTGTCCATTGCTTTTCTAAAATAATCTACTGCCATTGCATTATTTCCAATTTGCGCAAAGGTAATTCCTACGGCATTATCACTCTTTGCTCTGCGAGCTCTATATGAAGCACGTTGGACGGCTTCTGGTTCAAGCTTAGGAGCGGAGTCTTTTAGTTCATTTAATCCTTTTGAAGATTCTGCATCCAGATCCGCTTCCAGGTCCGCAGATAGGCTAATTGTATTAGAGCTGGCCATTGGTCCCATTGATGCTTTTGCAGCGCCGAGAATATCTTCTAGCTTACCTGAAAAGGAAGGCGCAATCTGAACAACCTCATCATAGGTCTGTTTTGCTAATCCTTTATTACCTAGCATGAACTGTGAGATAGCAATATTTAGCATGAAGCCCGGATGGTTTGATTGTTGCTCTAAGGCTTTATTATAAAATTCGATAGATTTCTCATATTCTTCCTGCTTGGTATAGCAAACACCTAAGGTATTTAATGCATCAGGGAAATTTGGTGTGATATTCATTGCTGTATTGAGATTGTCAATTGCGCTCTGATACCTTCCAAACTCCATATAAAGAACAGCCACATCATAATAATCATCAGCCGTTTCTAATTTTCCTTCAATCCCTTTTGCCACTACTTGATCAAGCCACTTTATATATTGTCTAATATCTTCTTCAAGAAGCTCACTAACCCCTGTTGGATCAGGTATATATACTTCTTCAGGAGCAATGGAGCCAGGCAAATATTTTGCCATGGCCTTTGTCATGTTTATTTCATTCACAAATTGATCTGCTTTCATTTGAGAATATTTTAGTGCTCCTTGTTTCCATGCACTAAAAAATGGTTTGCCCACTAAGGTAGCTTCAACAGGAATCCATACCTTATCATCAAATACCGCAACCTCATTTCTATCTAAAAATAATCGGTCCACATCATCTGGATCAACACCACTATCAAACATTAAAAAAACGTGACCTTCACCAGGTTTAAAGACATCAAGCCACATAGTTTCAATACCAATATTATTTAATAAAGTACTATATAGAGTAGCAAGGTCGTCACAATCACCAATTTTATCATCTAAAAGTTCCCAGGGATACTTTACAGTGTCAAAAGCTGATTTATCATCTGATATTTGAAGGAAGGGGGTAGAAGGGTCGACATTATAGACTAAGCCAAACGTTCCCAAAGCATCATACAAAATAATAGCTCTACCTAAATTTGTTTTCCCAAAATATTTTTTTAAGACTTCAGAATATGCTTGAATATTTGTTCTAGCAAATTTATCTACAACAACATCTTGGGTCGTAAAATAGGAAGCAATCATTTCAGGATCACTCCAAGTCAATTTTCCTTTTCCAAGAACATAGGATGATTCTAATTTTTTTTGAGCAAGTTTCTCTTCGCCGTCTTGTTTGTAAGTGACTTTTATGTCAGGCTGAACAAGATTATCAAACGAGGCTTTTGCAGATGTTAAAACGTCTGAAGAAAAAGAAACACCCAGGTTATACGTTTCATCAGATTTAGGTGGAAGAGTGATTGATTCAGTATGTGGGTTCTCCATCATCGTAGGGATGAAAAACGAAACATCAACAGGGAGTTCAGCATCTGAAATGTTTTTGATGTTTGTTTTTACAAAAGGAGTGCCTTCATAGTATCTGTGTAAAGATCTAAAAATAGGATTATGATTTATGGCTGCTGAGTTAATACTTACAACAGCAGGACTCAACTGTAATGATAATGAATATCTATATGTTGGTTCTAAATAAGGATGTGATTCGTATCCGTATTCAAAAACAATGCTTTTAAATTTCAAGGTAATACCGGCAGAAGGGATTAGTAGTTTTTCTTCTCCATTAAGATCTTGCTGAAAACCCGCTCTGAATCCAATTCGGTTTTTTACAAAATACTCCGCACCAACATGAGCCCTGTCATTATCTATA
>JABGWJ010000083.1 GCA_018645565.1 bacterium
AAATAGTTTAATCATTTTGAATAACTAGTTTTTAATAATTCGACTGAAGCTGCAAGTAATGTTAGTGTACCGAATGCTGTAGAAAACATAGCAAATACCATTAAACCCCCAACGTATTGTACGGGGATGAAAGTAGAAAACAATAAAGCTCCAAAAGACATATTCGATGCTGCATCTAAAACGATTGGATAACCAACCTCATTTATAACTTTATTTGATATCCCATTACAAAATTTGTCCTTGATTAATCTTCTGTATTGATAAATGTAATGAATAGAAAAATCGACACCAACACCAATAATAACTGATGACAAAAGTGCCGTTACATGACTCAAATGAATACCTGCAATACCCATAAAGCCAAAATTAATTAAGACCGCCGCTACAAGTGGAACTATTGAAAGGAAGCCCCATGAAAAGTTCTTAAAAAATATTGATGCAATTAGACAAATAAGTATAATTGATGAAAAAATACTTATTATTGAAGATTCAATAACCAAATAAATTAAATCTCTAATCACAATAGCCATTCCGGTTATTGACGTATTACTAATATGCTTAAAGCTATATACCTGATCTTCAATTTTTTTTACGAACTGAATAATTTCTTCTGTACTCATAACTCGACTTAAAGCAGTTATTAGCCCCACTTTATAATTATAATCAACTATTGTATTTAAGTCATCTTGATCTCCGGATATTGAATACATCATTAATAGGTTGCTTACTTTTTTTTCATCTTTAGGAACGATTTCAAATTCAGGATTATCATCCATAAATATGCGATGCATTTGTTTAACAACGTCCACTATGGAATAGCTAGTTGTTACCTTTGGGTTGCTGTTCAATAATTTTTGCATATTCTGAATTTCATTCAATGTATTAGGGTCCTTGACAGGTGCTTCTACTCTAATACGTACATCCATTGTACCCGTCATCTCTTGATCTATAAAATCAATACTATTCCTAAAATCAGTACCTTCTTTAAAAAAATTTGCGATATTAACATCTACTTTTAGCGCTGATAATCCCGCAGTTCCAACAAACATAATTATCATTCCAACTACTAAAATTAATTTTGGTTTTGAGATTACTAATTTGCCAAATTTTGCAATTATATTTTCTAGATGCCCATTTTGCGAAATCGCATTTGAATTTAAATTCCATTTCTTTAACGACATTGCTGCTGGTAAAAAAGTGAGACTTAAAATAAAAGCATATAATATCCCCGCACTTAGGCATATCCCATAACCCATAAGTTGATTTATTGGCGCAAAATAAAGAGCAAGAAACGCTGCAATTGTCGTAATACTCGTTAAAAATATTGGTGCGAATAGGGTGTCTATAGATTTAGCTATTGATTTTTTTGTATTACCACTACCCCTCATCTCTTTAAAAAATTTTGTAACAACATGAACGCCATCTGAATTTGCAATTGTAAGTAAAATTATTGGCATTGATGAATTTATAATGGTGAAATAAAAATTTTCTGATCCGGTCAAATAAACTACCCAACCCATCAATCCAGCCATAACAATTAGAGACTGGATAATGACAGAGAATATCATCCCTACCGCAAATAAATCCCGAATGTTGACCAATAAAATCAGACTCATCAAAACAAGACCAACTCCAAGTAGTTTTGATATATCATTTTTTATCATACCTGGTACAGATCCAGTTATGTATGCAGTCCCACCATAATGTATTTCATAGTTTTTAGATAATAAGCTATCGCCTATCTCTACAACGATATCTCTAACAACATTATGAGCAATACTGTCGTTGGGTTGTACCATTATATTGAAATAATCACCATCTTTGCTTATTGATCTCGCTCTAATAGACTGATTATCATATAAATATTTTTTTATTTCATTTATTTGAATAGCATCTAATTCTTCGCTTGGTTGCAATGAGTGGACCTCTAAAAAATCATCAACATTTTCAATTTTTGGCAAATTTGAAAGGCTTGTAACTTTTTTTATCTCAGGTTGTGATTCTAATTCATTTGTTAATTTCCAAAGATCAGAAAAAGAGCTTTTATTAAATATAGTTTTATCTGTATTACCAAATGCGATAAAAATAGATTCTGTGCTTCCAAATTCATCCTGCACCGCATCCCAGGATAGCTTTGAACTCATATTATTTGGAAGCATTGCGAGCATATCATCATCAACAACAATAAATGTCATGCCTAATCCAAAAATTGAGGTAAAGGCAAGGGGGAATAAAATTGACTTTAAGGGATTTTCAATTACCTGCTTGGTAATCCAAAATTTGATAGAGAATTCTTTATTTTTCGAGGTCAACGAAGATAGTTCATTACTTGATAAATAAGAGCCATTACATCTTGAAAATTTACTTCTGAATCTTCATTGATATCTGCAGGTGGAGTTTTTAGATAAAAACCGTAATGCATATCGACAACGTATATCAAGTCAAAGACATCATTGGAAGAGTCAAAGTTTACATCGCCAATAATGTAATCGGGAAAACCTGTTGAGTCACTTCCTCCAAAAAAATCAATTGAATATTTCTGTGATCTAGCTATCATAATGTTCGCACCCGGATACTCGTAATCCCAGACTGTATTACCTAATGAATCGACTTCAAAGATTGTAGCATCATCAGCAACTGAAATCAGAGTATTACCATTTGATAATCTAAACGCTCCACTTTGAACATTTGAATGAAAATCACCTGTATGCATCCACTCTAAATCATTTGGACCAAAGGGCTCTGTTTCGTTGATAATATAATTAGTGCTGTCTGAATTTAGAGGTGGCGAAATTTCAAAAACAGCAGAGGTTAAATTTCCATAATTATTATTGAATAAAATTAAATTTCCTTCCCCGGGATAGCCTTCTTTGATCCAGTTTACTCCATGCTGACTATCTAATCTCTGAGATGAATTCGAGCCTCGATCATATGCAGAGGGATTACCCCAGCGATATAAAAAATCTCCTCCTTTACCTGAGTTCCCGCCAGTATGTCCTGCAGCTTCAGCAGCAGTTGTACTGTGATCAATTATATATATTTCATTTTGGTGTCTAGAACTAATTACAATCTGATCTAGAGAAGGATTGTAATCTATCGCATTAATATGCATCCAGTCTGCATTACTACCACCTGGCCCTCCTCCTCCACCGACTTCACCATAGTTAATATCCATTAATTCTGGATGAGTAGACACTGTTCCATAACCTGGTAAACTTTGATCTGAATCTTGAACTAAATGATCCCACAAGTGCCATTCCCAAACAATATTTGCACCATTCGGCGGCGTCATTTCAAGCTCTAAGATTGCAGTTGACCACATTTCATTTAATGGATTATCAAGAGATGCTCTACCCATAGAGTATGCTTCAGTTGCTGTTTTTTTCTCCCATGCGATAACCAATATATTCCCATTCGGAAGAGGCTGGACATCATGATGATGTTGATAGGTTTGATTTGATATAATGTATTCCCATAGTATAGTCCCATCCCAAGCAATGTGAGCGACTCCGCCACCTACGCCTCCGGCACTCATAGTGGGACTTTCTACTCTAAAAGGATATATGATTGAACTGTCAGGCAGTAGATACGGCATGCTTGCAGCACCTCTAGAATGAATCCATGTATGAATAATATTATAATCATTATCATAAAGATAACTAGTCCCCCCTGTAGCTCCACTAGGCCCACCTCCGGTAGGTGAAAAAAGTGTATAACCATCAAATACTTGTGCATTTAAATCTGTTTTTAATACCAACATCAGCATTAGTAAAATATTAATTTTATAGTTCATAACTTTTTTTTAAATAAATAAGACCTTGACCATTCAATTATTTGATTAATAAAATTTTAACTATTAGACTCTTAATGCGTCAAATAGTTAAATAAATTCTATCAAAACTTAAAACAATTTTGATATCCTTAAATTTCACATATATAACAAGTAATGAATTTAAACAGAAAATTAGAAGCCTATAAGATTGTTGGAAACACATTTGGAACATGGCTCAGTCCAATTATTACTGGGCTTTTTCTAAGTTTGATGCGATTGTTTGTTTCAATTTTCTTATTTATTGATAAAATCTTTTATAAAATAGCTCGAAAACCTAGTGTGCATAAACCAATTGTAATTGTTGGGAATCCAAGATCTGGCACTACTTTTTTACAAAGGTATTTAATTTATAGTGGCCTTGGTGAAGGGTCTCGACTTTGGCAATTAATTTATCCTTCGATAATTCTTCAAAAAGTAATAAAACCATTTTTACCAGTCTTAGAAAAATTAAGTCCAGCGCGTCACCATTCAACTGAAGCACATAAAACAAGTTTAACCTCTATCGAAACAGATGACGTTGGTCTATTTTTTAGATATTTTGATGGCTTCTTTCTCTATGGATTTTTGTTTTCGTTTGCAGATGAAGATTTCTTCAAATACTTTGACCCAGAACATAGAGATACTAGTAAAAGGGATTTTGATTGGTATGAAAATGTTTGGGCAAGGAATTCATATAAAAAAGATTCGCCTTACATAGGAAAACTATTTTCTCTAAGCACAAATCTTCCCTCTTTTCAAAAAAGATTTCCTGATTCTAGAATCCTATATATGATAAGAGATCCATTAAGTGTCATCCCATCAGGTTTAAGTTTAGTAACTGGTGTTCTTGATAAAAGATTTGGATTTTGGAGTTTGGCCCCAAACATTAGAGAAAGATATATCGAAAGACTTTATAATGCACTCATTACCCTGTTGATACGATTTAATAATGATTGGGAAAATAATAAAATTGACAAATCAAAGGTAATGATAGTTCGATATGATCATATGATGACAAACTTTGAAAAACTTATGGACGATATTTTTATTTTTACAAACCATGAACCTTCACAAGAGCTTAGAAATGAAATTAAAAATACCGCTGAAGAACAGAAAAATTATAAAAGTAAGCACAAGTATGATTTAAAAAAGTTTGGACTATCTGAAGATAGAATAAAAAAAGATTGTTCATCGATATATAAGACATTTCTGAATAAATGAGATACTTAAAATCAAATTTATTTGCGTTTTTATTTTTTTTAAACCTAGGGGTCTATTATTGCGAGTTAAATCTAGAAGATTTTAAAAGTCCAATAGAGTGGAGTATTATTCAAGAAGGTGATATTGAATTAAAATGGACAAATTATCAAGGATTTCCAATATGCAAAGTGAGTTCTTCATTGCCATATTCAATTGAATCAATAGCAAAAATCATTGAAGATGTGGAGCACTACCCAAAAGTATTTAGAAGAATTCATGAAGTTAACATTTTAGGAAAAAATACAGTTCATATAATGCTTGACATGCCATTTCTGCTCGCAGATAGAGATTATGTTATAAAACATAAAAAAAGCAGAAAAGATTCTAAATGGGAATTTTCTTTCGTTTCTGAAAACCATAAAAATGCTCCATTAAATAAAAACTATATAAGATTAATAAATGCAGCAGGCAAATGGGAGCTCTCCCCTAAAAATCAAAAAGAGACCTTGCTTAGTTATACTTGGAATGGAGAACTTTTAGGAGATTTTCCTAAGTTTGCTCTGCAAAGAGCATGGAAAACTCAAGGAAATGAAATTATACAATGGATAATATATGCGCTCAAATAAAATTCTTTTTATAATTTTCTTTTTTAGTTTCGCAATAGGTCAATCCTCAAACGCAATTAGTGGCTTTGTAGATTTTAATTATATTTCAAGATTATCAGATGGTTCCTTAATAAACCTGCCTTACAGGTTGTTTCGTTTTAATGTTGATCATGAAAGCAGTGATATTTTATTTCGATCAAACATAACTGTTGAACATAAATTAAGAGAATCTACACACTTTTTATCAGACCAATCACCCACTGACTTCAGTTTAGATATGCGTGAGTTTTATTTACAAATGTTTACATCGTGGGGTGAGTTCAAAATTGGTAAAATGATTCATACTTGGGGTAATGTTGATGAAAATAGTCCTATTGATGTTGTCAGCCCATATGATTACTACTATACATTTGAAAGTGGTTCAGATAAAAAGCTCGGTGTTTTTTCTTCAACTATCGATTTATACTTAAATAATTACAAATTTGGTTTCACCTTATCTCCCCTGCACAATACGCACAGAACGCCTCAAGAGAATGATGATTTCCCAATTAAACTTCCCTCAAATCCATCTAGTGAGGAGTTTATGGAAATAAGTGGGATGCCCTTAGAGCTTGGAATTTATGCTACAAGAACATTTGGCGTTGGTGATATTTCAGTTAATTATTTTGAAGGGTTTGATCGATTATTCAATTTATCAGGAGTCAATGTCTATGCATTTGGTCCAGATAAAAGTTTTTCGATTATAGACATAATTTATGGATATAGAAAAACGAAAATGCTTGGTTTTGGGTCTACTTTATTTTTAGGCAATACAACCTTTAGAGGGGATGCTGCGTTTTTTCATACTTCAGATAAAAATAGCGCTGATGACTTTTTGTTAAGGACAAGTTCTTATCAATCACAAATTTATGATTCATTGCACTACTCTTATCCCCTGAAAGAAAAAGCCAACTATTTTCAAGCAACATTACAACTTGAAGTTGATTTACCATTTGATATAAAGTTTATAGGACAATTATTTACTTACGACACGCTTGACTATCAAGCTGACAGCCTACCTATTGGTGATGATATATCAATACCAAACTTAGAGATTAGTATAGATGAGTTGGATCCAAAAAATATATTTACACCTGGATATGGATCTTCTCTTGGTGTACTTACTAAAAGAGCTGTTATCATGTCCTTAAATAAATCATTTGCAAATGAGCAGCTCACTATTTCAGCCTCTTCACTTTTAGACATTGATAATACCAGTTTTAATGGTTCAGTGCCTGGTCTCATATTTTCATTTGAGACATCTTACATTATAAAAAATAATCTTCACCTTGTTCTGGGTTACACAAAAATAAAAGGCAATGATAGACATCCCTTAAGAGAAGACTATCGAATTAATATAATGGAAGATTTTTCTCATGTCCGCGCAAATTTGAAATTCAATTTTTAATTGAGGCCCTAAAATGAGCATTAGAATAACAGGGTCAGGGATATATTTACCTCCCAAAATTGAAAAATCAAAAACAACTGCTAAATTTATAAATGAAAGTACTGAATGGATAATTGCAAAGACAGGTGTTGAGGAAAGAAGAATATCTGAAGTAGATGTAGATGAAATGGGAGCTGTTGCTGCCAGAAAAGCATTAGAAGGCAACG
>JABGWJ010000084.1 GCA_018645565.1 bacterium
CATGACCGGTTAGTGCAAATCCTTAAAAAGTATAATAGGTAACGGTTTATTATTTATTTTATACCATTAACTCTATGATTATTCTTTAGAATATTTGATTAAAAATAAACCATGGAAACGAATGCCAGTCCAAAACGCATAGTTCAGTAACTACAACTGAGGTATATAGCGAAATGAATCTAAAGCGTGTAAAAGATGACTTTCCAACAATAGCAGATAAAAGCCAAAATATTGCTAAAATTGGGAAATCGGACACTCGAATTACGGACACAGGGCAATACTCTGAAAGGTATGTTGCTTAATATGTGAACTTACGGGGTTTGGTCTTCTGCTTTGGGAGCAGGAGGTCGGGAGTTCGAATCTCTCCACCCCGACACTTTAAAGCCTTATTTCTCGAGGAAGAATGAGGCTTTTGTCTTTCTAACCTGATTTAGTCTGATTTCCTTAAAAATACCCTAAAAAGCACTAAATGCACTGGTAATACACTGGTAATTTTTAATAATATAGATTTTAAATTTTTAATCAAATATTTTCATTTGGAGCCAAAATATGAAGATTTCAAGAAGAAAAATGTTATCTCAATCATTATATATTGCGATAGGTAGTTTCTTTGTGCCAATTAGTACTTCTTTTGCTACAGGTAATAGCAAGTATCTTTCAAAAGGTTTAGAACTAATACATAAGGTTCTATCTCGACCATTAGATGTTGGTATATCGCATCTAGACAGGTGTTTAAGTTCAAATAAAATTGATATTGAAAATCATGCTGGTTTCAAAGATTATATAAGTTCACTTGTAACAGTCTTCTTTGGACATCATCATGGGGAAGATGAAATAATGTTTCCTACTTTTGAGGAGAAAATCAAAGATGCTGACTTTTCTAAATTAAAAAAGCAGCATAAAGAACTTCATCCTTTGGCAGAACAAATTAAAGATAAAATTAACATTGATAGTCCAACTATTGATAACTATCGAGAAATTCGAAGTTTATTACAAGACACCAAAGATTTATGGGTAAAGCATAGGGAAGAGGAAGAACAAACTGTTGAATTAGACTTAGAGCCAGTGCTCTCATCGAAAGAACAAATTGAATTATCTGATAAATTAGGTAAACATGGTCAAAGCATGAGCAACCCAGCGACCTTAATATTACCTTTTCTTATTTATAATCTTGAAGGCAATGATAGAGAAGAATTCACGAGCGACATGCCATGGATTTTAAAGAAATTTATTGTTCCAGTAATATGGAAGAAAAAATGGCAAAAAATGAAACCATTTCTATTGACATAAATTTATAGCCCCACATTCGTGGGGTTTTTTGTTTACAGTACTAAACGCACTGGTAATACACTGGTCATTTTAAACTAAAAAAGGTAGGTATGGGGGACCAGTAAGGTGGGGGTAGGGCGATAGAAAAAGGCTGAGACACATTCTGGAATAGTTTTTAGATTTATATATAATTAATGGAATTAAAAATGAAAGCTTCAATGCGGACAAAATATTGTTCACCGAACCAGATAAAAATTGAGAGCATTGACAAACCGATTCCCAAAGAAAATGAAGTATTAATAAAGGTTTACGCTACTACAGTGAATAGAACTGATTGTGCAAACCTTATAGCCAAACCTTTTATTATGAGATTTGTTTTAGGGTTATTTAAACCGAGAAAAACAATATTGGGGACAGATTTTGCAGGTAAGGTAGAATCAATAGGGAAAAATGTTAAGTCTTTTAGTATTGGAGATAAAGTATTTGGTTTTATTGATACAGGTTCTCAATCACAAGCCACATATTTCACAACAAAAGTAGAAAATTTATTTCTAATCCCGAAAAAGATTGATTTTGAAAAAGCAGCTGCTAGTTTGGAAGGAGCTCATTATGCTTATAGTTTCATACAAAAAACAAACATCAAACCTGGACAAGATATTTTAATAAATGGAGCAACTGGGGGGATTGGTTCTGCCCTTCTACAATTTGTAAGACAATATGATGTAAACATTACAGCCACTTGTAATACTAAAAACATTAAGCTAATAGAATCTTTAGGTGCTGACA
>JABGWJ010000085.1 GCA_018645565.1 bacterium
GACAATGAAGAAGTTGATACTGTTTTTTTTATGATTAAAGGCCAAAACGATAATAACTATCGGAATATCGATTCTACTACTAATGTCTCAAATGATATTTGGCAAGGTAGTTGGGATACACAGAATTCACAATGGGTAGAAAATGAAAATTATTTTATAACATTCAAAGCTATAGATCTGGTTGGTAATACCTATATCGCTTCGCCGATAATCGTAAAACTTGACAATCAAGACGATGAGGCTCCCAGTGGATATATTAAAAATCCCATCACGGGTCAAACCGTAAATGGCATTGTTTCAATTGAAGTAGAAGCAACGGATAATAAAGCAATACAGTATGTAAGTATTTTTGTAAATAATGAGATTAAGATAACCCATTTAACAGAACCTTTTAATTATGAATGGAATACTGAGCTAGTCACAGACGATCTAGTTTATTCTATTTACGCAGTGATTGTAGATATCGATAATAACAGAACGACCATTCCACCAATAAGCGTTACGGTTAATAATAACCTTCCAATAGATGTGACACCCCCTACAGGTGCATTAACAAGCCCACCAGCAGGTTCTGTAGTTTTCGGCAATACTGCTATACAGGTTACGGCTGCTGATGACCAACTTTTAGATTATATTGAATTTTATATTGATGGAAACCTTAATGGATCCTTTGATTGTAATGGGCCTAATTGCACTGCTTCATATGACTGGGACACAGTAATAGAGACTGAAGGAGAACATACCATTCAAGCTATTTTAATTGATGGCTGGAATAATAAAACAGTTTTAACACCAGTGACAGTGATTGTTGATAATATAGATCAGGATAATATACACCCTACTTCTATTATAATCTCTCCTGCATCTGGCGCAATAGTTTCGGGACAAGTAATAATTGAAACATTGATTAGTGACAACACAGGTATTAATAAAGTTGATTTTTTTATAAATAATGTACTTGTAAACGTAGATAGTATTGGACCCGATTATACATATATTTGGGAGACAGATACTGTACCAGATGATGAAGATTATATTTTAGGTATTATAGCATATGATTTAATTGGAAATGAAGGGCCCAGTACTCCTATCACGGTTTATTTAGATAATGATGATAATATAATACCAAATGGAGCAATAACGTACCCCTATGCTGGACAAGTCGTTTCAGGTGTTGAGCAAATTTCCATTTATGCTGTTGACAATGCAGAAATCGATTCAGTATCATTTTATATTGATAACGTAATGGTTTTTTCTGACACTAATGAGCCGTATGAATATGATTGGAATACAAATTTTGAGATTGAAGATGTGAATCATATAATCGGATCAATTATCACAGATGCTTCAGGAAATTATTTTGAAGTTCCGTCTATAAGTGTATTTGTAAATAATATTCCAAATGATTCTAATCCCCCAACAATAATTATTTCTAGTCCTCTTGATGGTCAAACTGTTTCGAGTATTGTTAATTTTGCCGCACATGCAGATGATGATACAGGTATTGCTAGTGTAGAGTTTTTTATTGATGGATTTTCTGTAAAAACAGATACTGAATCCCCGTACTCTTATTCTTGGGACACGACTTCCAATATTGGTGTACATGGCAATGAACACGCACTATCTGCTATCGTTGTTGATATGGCAGGAAACACAACCTTTTCTCAACCAATTTTAGTTACAGTAGATAATTAAAATGATCCTTCGCTTAAAATATTATGTAATCATTTTAATTGTGCTTTTAAGTTGTGAAGGTCCTTTTTTTGAGATTCCTCCAGAGCCTGACACAACAGCCCCTTTAGTTGAAATCACTAATCCTGCTGATCAAGGAGTGCTGTCTGATTCTGTTTTAGTTACTATTTACGCTTCTGATAATGATGCGATTAAAACCGTGCAATTATACATAAATGATTCCTTAGTCCTTGATTCAGCAGAAGCCCCATATCAGTATTTTTGGAACACCTTAGATTATGCTGAAGATCAATTTCATAATCTGCGTGCAAGGGCAGTTGATTTTGCTAATAATGATAATCAAACTAGTCCAGTTCGAGTAATTGTGGATAATAATGATAATATTAAACCAACTGGTTCCCTACTTTACCCATTTAGTGGTCAAACTCTTAATGGTGTAATAACTATTATTGCTGATGCTTCTGATAATGATTCATTATCTTCCGTTGTTTTTTTTATAAATGGTGATTCAGTAGGGGTAAAAACTGCGGCTCCATTTTCTTACGATTGGAATACTGCTCTTGAGTTTGATGACTACGCCTATGTCATATCTCTCAAAGTAAATGATGCCAGTGGTAATTATATTACCCTTGGGCCGATAAGCGTTACGGTTGATAATGAAGAGAATATTCAAGTTGATACCACTCCGCCCACAGGTACAATAGTCTATCCCCCTATGGCGGCAACAGTTTCTGGAACTATAATTATTCAAATAGATGCTTTCGATAATGAAGAAGTGAGTAAAGTAGAATTAATCATAGATGGAACCAATCCGATTGTTGACGATAGCTCGCCTTATGAATTCACGTGGAACACTAATGATGCAAGTGAAGACAATAATCATTTCATAGCTGCAACCGTTACTGACAGCAGCGGAAATACCACAAATCTAATGCCAGTCACTGTTTTTGTAGATAATGATGAAAACATAATAGATGACAATGTTCCACCAACAGTATTGATAACTAGCCCTGCAGCCAATCAGACTGTTAGCGGCGCTATTCAAGTCACAGCAGCAGCATTTGATAATATTGGAATTTCTAGAGTTGAGTTTTTTCGCAATGCTGTCTTCTATGAAAGCGATGCTAATTACCCATATGAGGTCTCCTGGAACACCTTACTAGAAGATGAGGAAAGTTCGCATACCTGGTTTGCAAAAGCATTCGATGCCAGTAATTTAATAAGCCAAAGTCCATCCATTGTTGTAAACGTGGATAATGAAGATAATATATTACCGAATGGCTTTATTGCTCAGCCCTACGCCGGGCAGCAAGTTAGTGGTGAAGTAGAAATTTTAATCTCTGCCGCAGATAATATTTCTGTTAGTTCTGTTGCTATTTATATTAATGGAGAATCTGTAGTATCGATTAGTCAATCTCCTTATTCTTATCTATGGGACACTACAGTAGGCGAAGTAAATGAAGATGCTGAATATATTATATCCGCAAGGATTAACGACTCTAATGATAACTTCTACAATACACAACCAATCGCCGTTATTGTAAATAATGACACGGAGTTTGTAGATATAATACCACCCGTGATATCAATATTATCGCCCATATCTGGCGCTACGGTTAGTGATTCAACTCAAATCCGTATTTATGCTGATGATAATATTGCGATACAGCATGTTATAATTACCATTGATGACACGCTAGAGTTCACTTTAATTGATAGTCCCTATATAGCATTATGGAACACAAATATTTATCCCAATGAATCCCAGCATACTATTAGTGCGGTGGCGACTGATAGCAGCAATAATGAAACAACCAGTCAATCAATTATTGTGAGTGTTGATAATTTTTACACTGAAATAATTTCTCTAATTAATATTGCGCAACAAGTAGGTGCTATTTCACTATCTTGGGATTCACCTTTTGAAGCTGATACCTATAATATTTTTAGGGATAACGAATTTATTCATTCTACATCTGAGACGTCTTTCACAGATACAAATATTACACCTGGAACAATTTATTGTTACCAAATTTCAGCTGTAAATAGTCAGAATATTTCTGGGCCTTTATCTGATTCTGAATGTGGAAAAGCATTATTATCACCACCAAGCAATTTTAGCGGATCTGCTCTTCAAGACAGTATAACTCTCTCTTGGTCAAACAATGAATATGCTGGACAGTATAGATTATATCGCGACGGTAGTGCTATATATACAGGAACTGACCTAACTTATACTGACAATGATCTACAATATAATAATAGCTATAGCTATGCAATTTCTTGCCTAGATGATATTGGATATGAAGGTCCTCAATCAAATCCAATAATGGTTTCAACTCATATTCAGCTTTTCGCTCCAGAACTATCCTTAGCTGTCGATTCCATTACTTTTGAACTCAATTGGAGTAGCGTATTTAGTGCTACTACCTATAAAATTTACATTGATAACTCTTTTATACTAGAAACTGATACAATATCATATAATTATAATGGTTTAAGCGGAGAGGAAAAATGCTTTAGAGTGAACGCTGTCAATGAATTTGGAACTACAGGTCCCAATTCGAATCAAGAATGCGCTACTCCAGATTAATTAAATATATCGTTCCCATTACAAAACTTCAGAGAATGCTGCATAGATAAATTATCAAACAATGACGAACTAAAAGATATACTGCCAGAATTTGGATTTTTTAAATCCATATCAAAATAAATAGGGAAATTATTATTAGTGGGCCTAATCGTGTCTCCATTTACGGTAGTATCTAAAATAGTAGTCTGATAAGTCATCCACCCATTTCCAACAAGAGAACTTGAATCTATATTGCAAGCAGAAAATAGCATTTTAGAGATAATAGTATCTCCAATAAAAGAAGTTGAGTCATTAGAATTATCATTGATTATCAGCTCATAGCCATCTGATAAAAAATAGCCCTTTTGCTCAAATGAGCCAGAAGATGTAGATATCGTTTGATTATGATCAATACATAGAAAAGTTGAATCAAAGTTTTCTATACCCCAATTTCCACTTACGCTATAGATGCGTAATAATAAAGTATCTGAAAGATCGCTTTCATTTCCAATCTTATCAACAGATTGAATAAAATAATTATAATATTCCAACCATTCAACACTACTATCTTTAAAAAAATTATCTTCAGTTTCAGCAATTACTTCAACTGTACCACCACTTTTTGATTTATAAATGATATATTTTTGAAAATCATTGTCATTAGAATGTTTCCAGGACAAATTGACTCCAATGTTATTTTCATTAATGGTAAACCAACCCCTGACATTATCAACAATTGCGGGCGGATCTTCATCAATATTACAAGAAAAAAACAAAGAACTAATGATTAGACTTTGAAATAATTTCTGATTATTCTTCATCGCCAACCCAACTAATTATAACGCTACCAATTAATAGTGTAAATACTAAAACCATCTTTGCAATAGATGAGAAGTCTAACTTTAGAGCAATGAACATGGCGATACAACCAAGGGCAAAACCGATAAAGTAGCCAATTGTAGAGTTCATTTAATTAAATACATTCTTTGATTCATTAAGAGAGTAAAATGTAATTCATATTTTTTATTTTTTCTTACTACTATTTTGAAAGATCAATTATGTTTTTTCCATGATATTCTTTAGCATTAATGAGACCATGAACTTCTGAAAAGTTTCTATGTGTAATGGATCCTGCACAAATAATTGACATATCCTTTTTTGCGATTTTAATCATGTTTTGTAAAACAGTCGAACCCGACAATGCACTTTTTGAACAACCTGAAGATAAAATAGAAGAAATTTTTGAATACTTGATTAATATATTTAATTGAGATACGATATCATCTGTTTCGTCAATTGCTTTATGAAAAGTACAATTAAGATCACTAGCAGATTCCACTAAGAAATTAACAGTTTGAACATCTATTGAATTATTTTCATTTAGAACGCCGAAAACCACCCCAAAAACACCTAGATTGCTAAAATATCTTATATCATTGTGCATTTGCCTTAGTTCGTCGCTGCTGTAGCAGAAATCGCCCTCTCGAGGCCTAATCATTACTTTCATTGGAATTTTTAAAGTATTTAAAAGTCTAGAAACAAGACTTTTTGATGGTGTTAATCCATCTAAGTTTAAATTAGAACATAGCTCGATTCTATCAGCACCATTCTTTTCTGCAGTTATAGCATCTTCAAAAGTTTCAACACAAGCTTCTTTAATACATTTCATTTGAAAATTGTTTTTATGGATTTTAATGTAACCGGTAATAAAAATATTTTAGAACTTAAAAAATTGAGAAAATAACTCATCAGTTTATACTTTTATAAATTTGGGTCATTCCTTTTTGGAAGCGTATTATCAATCATCATCCATGGAGCATGGGAATCAAAATAATTATCAGATGACAGGAAAATATCTTTTGAATTATCAAGGTTAGCTAAAGTAATGTGGATTTCTGACGGTACTTTCTTAGATTTATAAAAAACGGAACTTCCGCAAACGTAACAGCATCCAAATTCAGAATTCTTTGAACTAGAATACCACTTTAAAATTTCTGATTTATCATGGATTGTTATTTGATTTTTTTCATAACCCAGCCACGTTACGTATCCAGAACCATGACCTTTTTGACACCTGGTACAGTGACAATTAGAACACCATTTCATTTCACCTTTTAAAATAAAAAGTATTTCACCACATAAACAGCTACCAGATCTATTTTCATTTAGCAAAATAAATCCTTAATAATATTTTAAAATATTTTTGCACCTACCGTATTAAGGCGATATTCAAAGAGGTCATTTGGGTTTAAAATCATTTCAGTAGAATCAAGCGATCGACCTTTTTCTTCGGCTAAATGCTTTTTCCAATTAAGAGCTTGTTCTTTATCCAGTTCTAAAATTGAAAACATTCCTTCAGCAACAATATTTTTTCCCTTCGCTGATAATGGGAAGACGATTTCACCATCTGTGACTTTGACTCTAATCTTTTGAAACCCATCAATAGTTTTCAATTCTAGCCAACAGCCTCGCATTGGGCAAACCTCACTAATTAAGCCTTTAACCTTAACAGTCTGGTTCTGATGCGTATTTTTATTTTTAATAAGTTCAGCGATATCATAAATTTTCTTATTATTTGATAACTTACCATAATAACCCGAAGCATCTTTTCGCTGAAGCTGCTCTTTTTCAGATAATTTGGAACTGCAGCTATAAAAGGCAATAAAAATAAAAATAAAAAATGTGAGATTTTTCATATACAATAATTTATAAAGATCAATTCACAATATAAAAGTTTAACAAGAAAATAAAATAAACTGACTAGTTCTACTCTTCTTCGCTGCTACTATGTTCTTTTGGTATTTTTGAATCTTCAAATACTGCATATAAAACAAAAGCAAAAACAATTGTTAAAATGGTAGCGAGATATTTGCCATCAAGGAACCAGCGCAAACAAAGTAAAACGAGTGGAAATAGTAAAGCATGATTTAAATTTATTTTATCTAGAAATTTCATTTCACGGTAAATCTACACTTATTTCATGTATGTCAACCAAAATTTTTTCACTGTATTAAAGATTCATAAACTTTTGTAGTTTAACTCATAACTAAGAATTCAAAATAATTTAATATTTTATATAAGACATAAATGAGTTCAAATATTTTTAATTGGGGTATTATAGGAACAGGTGGAATTGCTAACGCTTTTTCTGATGATATATCTAGATTAAGTAACCACAAAGTTTCAGCTGTTTTATCTCGAAATATTGATAATGCAGAAAAATTCGCGGCTCACAGATTAGGCTGTA
>JABGWJ010000086.1 GCA_018645565.1 bacterium
AACTATAGTTGAAGCATATAATGTCGCAAAATCATCAGGTGTCAAAAAGTTTGGGCTTCAATGTCATGCTGGTTCTTCGACACTAGATGCAAAGACGTTCAGTGATATAACCAAACAAATATTAAAATCTGCTAGAGAAATTGAAGATAGTTTAGGCCAAAAATTAGAAAAAATAAGTATCGGAAGTGGGTTTGGTATACCCTACCGAGATGAAGAAGAATCATTGGATTTAGAACAGTTATTTCAAAATATAAAAAGAACTTTTGAAGATTTCTATGGTGAAGATAATTCAACCTGCCCGACATTATGCATTGAGCCAGGACGAATCCTTGTAGCAGATACTGGTTTTATCCTTACAAGAGTGACTGGCCTCAAATCTTCATACAAAGAATTTGTAGGGCTTGATGCTGGAATGGAAACCTTAATGAGACCTGCTCTCTACGGCGCGTTTCATCGAGTCCAAAAAATTGGACACGATGATGGTGATACTATCACGTATGACATTACCGGAAGAATCTGCGAGAATACTGATCGAATATCTGAGGGTTATAAAATGCCAGCGATGAAAGAAGGGGAACTATGCGCAATTATGGATAGCGGTGCATATGGATATTCAATGTCTCATAACTTTAACACAAGACCTCGGCCATCTGAAGTTTTAGTTGATGGGGAAGAAGTATCACTAATAAGAAAAAGAGAAACTATAGAAGATTTATTTAGGGGTTGCGATGTGTAGAACATTATTTTTTTATTTGACAGTCATCTCTTTTCTATTCTCCCAAAACCATCAAAGTATACACCAGCAACAGTTAGAATATTATAACACCAATTATATTATGCCAAAAAATACAGATACCACTGTCGTTATAAATTCAATATCACCAAGATCCAGAGTCCCTTCGAAAGAAGTTTTTGGATATCATCCTTATTGGATGGGGACAGCATGGACAAACTATAATTTCAATTTAATATCTACACTTGCCTATTTCAGTGCTGAAATAACACCAACAGGAGGAATTAGTAACCTGCATGGTTGGCCCGTAGCTAGTTTAATTAATGAAGCACATGCTCATGGAACGAAAGTTGTATTATGTGCTACCCTCTTCAGTAGCGCTAGTATTACTACACTGCTGAGTAGTGCTGAAAATCGCCAAAACCTAATTGATAACTTACTTGCCCAGGTACAGGCAGGAAACGCTGATGGTGTAAATATTGACTTTGAATCTTTTCCCTCATCGCAGCGGAGTAATATGGTGACTTTTATTACAGACCTTACTGAAACTTTTCATTCTGCAATTCCAGGTTCTCAAGTAACCTTAGCAATGCCCCCAATTGACTGGAGTAATGCATGGGACTACAATGCCTTAGCTTCTATTAGCGATGGCTTATTTATTATGGGTTATAATTATCATTACAGCGGCAGTTCAACTACTGGACCGAACTCCCCATTGTCTGGTCCTGGATACACACTTACATGGTCAGTGCTA
Source organism: bacterium (assembly GCA_018645565.1). GTDB lineage: Bacteria > Fidelibacterota > Marinisomatia > Marinisomatales > UBA1611 > TMED80. The sequence continues at coordinate 1,488 of JABGWJ010000086.1, forward strand.
GATTATTTAAATAAAACGAATTTTCAAGCTGATAAGTTAATTCTTGGAGTTCCCTATTATGGATTTGAATGGGCATCATCTTCAAATGCGGCTGGAGCAAATACAAGTGGAACCGGTAGTGCAAAATTCTACTCAGAAATTGAAGGATTAGCCCAGTCTTATGGAAAGTTATGGCATTCCAGTTCACAAACCCCATGGTATAATTATAATAACAATGGCTGGAATCAAGGATGGTATGATGATAGCCTCTCTCTTTCATTAAAATACGATTTCGCACTATTTAACAACTTAAAGGGAGTTGGAATTTGGGCTTTAGGCTATGATGATGGTCGTCCAGAACTTTGGGATTTACTATATAATAAGTTTGGAGAAAGTGCACCGCCGATAAAGCCATCTAATCTCTTTATGAAAAACATAGGTCAAGGATCAATCAAAATTGATTTCGAAAGTTCCGATAATTCGTCGGAGTTTATAGTTTTAAGAGGATTTCTAGAAGTCGTCGGAGGATTAGACACCATTGGGGTTTACTCTGAAAAACCTATCATCATAAACAATTTAAATGAAGGTGAAAGTTATTTTCTTAGTGTTGTTGCAAAAAACTCTCTTGGGAATAGCGAGCCAACAGAAATGCTTGGTATAGTTCCTTCAAATAATGATGTGAACGTTCTTATCGTTAATGGATTTGATAGAGTTAGCGGAACGAATAATACATTTGATTACATCCGCCAACATGGCAGCGCATTTAATAATCATGGCAAGGCATTTGATGCTGCATCAAATGAAGCAGTTGTTAGCCAACAGATTGATATACTAGACTATCAATTTGTTGATTGGATGCTTGGAGAAGAAGGCACTTCAACTAGTGTATTTTCTTATTCTGAACAAAATTTAATTACTACCTATTTAGAATCAGGCCGATTTCTATTTATTTCAGGATCAGAGATTGGTTATGACCTTGAAGATCAGGGAAGTACTACGGATAGAGATTTTTATCAAAATTATTTAAAAGCTGATTATATATCAGATGCTGCCGGCGGGCACGAAGGAGTCTACAGCGGCTATGGTAATGGTGGATCAATCTTTGAAGGAATAAATACTATTAATTACGATGATGGAAGTCATGGCACCTATAATGTTGATTGGCCCGACGGCATAAAACCACTTGGCGGCGCCTCATTTTGTGCTGCGTTTTCTGGAATAGATCAAAATAGTTCTGGCGGAATGGGCATTCAATATATTGGTCCTTTTGGATTAAGTAACCTTACAGGGGGCCTCGTTTATTTATCTGTTGGGTTTGAAACAATCTACCCTGAAGAAAAAAGAAATGAGATTATGTCAAAAATAATAACGTCTTATGAGTCACAACTAAAAATAGAGGATTCTAATAGCATACAACCTAAAACCGTAAACATAAAAAATATTTATCCAAATCCATCAAACAGCTCAATTACTATTTCGTTTTCCGTATTAGCATCAAATACTACTGTTGATTTAAGCATTAAAAATATCTTAGGCCAAGAGGTCTATAAAACTTCTATTAAGCCAGCATCAATAAATGGAAAATGGACATGGAATGGCATTCAGCAGAATGGTTTTATTGCTCCGTCAGGAAATTATTTTATTTCAATCAGTCAATCAAATGAGATTTCAACAAGAAAGATAACATTGCTAAAATGATTCTATATTTGAAAATAATTTTTTATTTGTGTTTTATATTATTGCCAATCAATTGCCAACAGAATAAAAAAAGTATAGGAATCCATCAAGCACAATCAATGTATTTTCAAAATAAAAAGAAACCAATTAGTGAAAAAATAACTGTTCTAAATGGTATTGATGTCCTGCTTGAAAAAAAACGGCATTTCATCCAATCAAGAAAAATCGCCTTAGTAACCAACCATAGCGGAGTTGATAAAAACTCCATTCCTAATTATAAGCGACTAATGGAAATTGATGACGTAGAATTAAAAGTTATTTTTTCTCCAGAGCATGGCCTTTTTGGAGAGTCTGAAGCTGGTGAAAAAATAAATTATACTGATATTGAAAAACTACCTAAAGTCATTAGTTTATATGGCGGAACACGAAAACCAAGTGCTGAAATGCTCGAAGGCGTTAACATTATCATCTATGATATCCAAGATATTGGAGCACGTTTTTACACTTATATTTCAACATTAGGGCTTGTGATGGAGACTGGTGCAGAACTAGGAATTCCTATATTAGTTCTTGATAGACCAAATCCAATTCGCGGAGATATAATTCAAGGTCCTATCCTTGATCTTGCATACAAATCATTTGTGGGACATTACCCAATTCCTACTAGATATGGAGGTACTGTTGGTGAACTTGCAATTGAAATATTGAAAAACAAGTGGATAGCTTCATTACCAGAACTTGAAATAATTAAAATGGAAGGATGGCAGCCAAATGCTTGGTTTGATCAAACAGACTTACCGTGGATTCCACCTTCACCAAATATTCCAGATCTTAAGACTGCGATAATATATCCGGGAATGTGCATATTCGAAGCTACAAATGTTAGTGAAGGTCGAGGAACACCTAATCCTTTTAAATGGATAGGCGCTCCTTGGATTGATGGAAAAAAACTATCACAGGCTTTGAACAACTTTAAGCTTCCTGGCGTTGTATTCGTTCCAAAAACATTTACACCTCAAACAATAAAAGGAAAGTCTGAGAACCCAAAATTTAAAAACAAAAAATGCAGTGGTATAGAGGTCTGGATAACGGACCGGAATCAGTACAGAAGCATTGACGTTGGAGTTTTAACCTTATTTTCTATTTATAATATGTATCCTGATAAGATAAAGATTAAAGAAAGTGGGCTCAACAGATTATGGGGAAGTAATGGCCTATATAAAAAACTGAAACGCGGAGTAACTTCCGACGATATTTTAAAATATTAGCTCTATGGCTGACTCGCTTACTTTTACCTCTATTTTTTTATTAGGGTGCTTACATGCCTTAGAACCTGGCCATGGTAAAACTTTTTTATTAGCATATACCGTTGGGGGAAAACTAGATTTTCAAAAAATCACTTTACTTACTCTCAGTTTATTAATATCTCATTTTTTAGTGCTCACTGTCATTGCTGTAATATTTAATATGATTTTGACAGAAGTCGCCAGTTCTTATTTACATGAATTTTCGCACTGGATTGCTCCTGGAATAATTATCAGCTTTGGTTCTTTTATACTCGGCAGAGCTATATATAAAATGAAACATGTTCATTCGAGTGATTGCGGTCATAATCATGGAAATTTTGATGATTCAAAAATAGAAAGCCCCATCACAGTTGGCTTACTAACCGGCATGTTACCATGCGCTTCTTCCCTTGCCGTTGTAATGATGACAGGGATGACACCCTCTATACCTTCTATTATTGGCTTTATATTGATATACGTTCTAGGAATAGCACTTGTACTATTTCTGGTTGTATTAACTTTCAATTTTGCTAAAACTATAATTATTGAAAAATTCAACAATCTTAAAATAAATATAAACCAAGAGGTCCTAAGCGGTTGCTTAATTCT
>JABGWJ010000087.1 GCA_018645565.1 bacterium
AACGTAAACACGCTTTCCAAGCGTGCGCCTTAAGCCACTCGGCCACCTCTCCAAAAAATTACTAGTAAAATTTAATAGAATAAAAAAACCCCAACTAAATGCTGGGGTCTTTAATCTTACTGCAAAGTTAATTTAACAGCTTATTCTTCTTCACCCTTAGCATCAGGGACCGTTGCGACATCACTTTCATTATTGCTATCAGCGACATCCTCTTTCTTGTCATCCTCATTAGATACAAAACCAGAAAGATCAATATCTACAAGATTGCTCGCTTCATCCATACGCTTCAGAGCAGCATTTAAGTCTTCGCCTTCACGAACTTTAATCATTTGCTCATTAAATCTCCAGAAACCTGTTTTTTCAGATTTAACACTTTTTACATACTTAACCATTGTAGCATCAGCATCTCCACCTCTGCCACTTGCCTTATCAGCGAAACTCTTTTGTTTTTTAGCCATTTTATTATTATCCTAAAATTTTTACGCTGGCAAATTTAATTCTTAAATTCAGGAAGTTCAATGGGTTAGAATTATTTAGTTGCATTTTTATTTCGCTCTTTTTGCTGTCTCTTTTCTAATTTTGCTGAAGCTAATTTTCTCATATCAACAACACTATCATGCTCATCAACAATCTCAACTCCTAATAATGTCTCGATTGCATCCTCCAAAGATATTAGTCCAGTCGTTGTTCCAAACTCATCTTCAACTATAAAAATTTGTTGCCGCCTTTTTACAAATTGATCTAAAATTGTTGATACGGAATCGGAGTCTTTAACCGTGTGGACTGGCTCCATTAGTGAACTCATCGTAACGTCAAACTTATCTTCAGCTTGTTTATTAACTAGATCATATCGATGAACAAAGCCAATTACTTGATCTAAGGAGTTTTTAAAAATAGGAATCCTAGAAAAAACCAGCGGCGAATATTTATTAACCACTTTGCCAACTGTATCTTCATCAGATAAACTAAAAATAACTGATCTCGGGGTCATTACCTCCTCAGCCAAAATATTATCCAATTTCATTAAATTTTCAATTATATCCCCTTCCTGACTATCAATAGCACCTTCATCTTCACTGAGCTCTGCCATGGCAATCAATTCTGCTCTCGACGCCTTAGAATTATCTTGATTATCTCTACTCAAAAATTTTGATATTTTCTCTCCAAGGAAGACCATTGGGAAAACTAAAAATATTAAGATCCTTATCATGTAAGCCGTAAAACCAACAAGCGACTTTGTATAATTTGCACCTAACGTTTTTGGAATAATCTCTGAAAAAAATAATATTGATAGCGTCAATATAATAGAGGAAATAGCTACCCAGCTACTACCAAAAACTGAGTAAGTTTGTGCTCCGACACCAGCAGCACCGACTGTGTTCGCGATAGTGTTAAATGTGAGTATCGCTGAAAGTGGCCTGTTAATATTTTCTTTAAGAGAGAACATCAGCTTACCTCTCTTGCTACCTTCTTTTACTAAGACTGCAATATGAGCATGAGATACGCTCAAAAGAACAGATTCAAGTAAAGAGCAAAGGAACGAAACCACAAGGGCTATAAAAAAATAGACTAACAGAGCTGTCATATATGAATGAATTTAGTCTTGTTTTTCAAACAAACAAATCGAGTTCATTGAATCTGTATAACTTTACCATCGAATGGATAATCAGTTTTGATATTTAATAAATTTAAAATAGTTGGTGCAATGTCTACAGTTTCAGCTTGAACTTTAATTTCAGTTTTAGATCTACCTTCTTTAGCAAAAAGAAGAGGTACATGCGCATCATAATCATAAGGACTTCCATGGCTAGTGCCGTATGGATTTCTATATAAGTAACCAGGCTCAATAATAACAAATATATCAGCGCTTTTCTCAACATGAACCATATTTTTTAACCTTAGGCTAACGTTATCTGTTTTTTTTGAATTTATAATTTCTGTTTTAGAAAAAACAGCTTTTACACCTTCAACCATCCCTAAGTACTTTTTGATAATATTTTCCAAACCAGAAGCTTCTATGTTATTCTTTTTTAATTTATCATGAAAAAAATAATAATTCGTAAAATCCTTATAAAACAAATTTTCACCGTAATATTCAGATATTTCATCATCAATCCAGTCATACGCTTCTCGTAAATTATCCCGGTTAATGCGACCACCAGTTAAGTTTAGTTGTGGCAAGAACTCGGGTAAAGGTAGACCGCCGTGGTCAGAAGTCATAACAAACTCTACATGTTCTAACCCAATTCTATTATCGATATGAGAGATTAATTCATTCAATTGAATATCTAATCGAATTAAATAATCCATTGTTTCTTGCGAAAAAGGGCCATAATTATGAATAACATAGTCCATTGCTGAAAACCCAATAAAGAAGAGGTCTGGGTTGTTATCAAAACCAAGGTTTTCTCTATCAAGAATTAATTTAGATAGGTCCACTAGCTTATCATCAAACCAAGGTGTATTTAGAATTTCAGCACCAGGTTTTTTATCCTGATCAAAAGATATAGGGAAAACGGGCTTATAATTATTTGTTTTAATTTTTGTTTTGGTAATTGAATCATGATCCATATGATAAGAATCTACCTCGCCAGTAAAATTATCTAATCGTGAATGCTTTAAGTAAAGACTATCAGGTAAAATTTTTGTCCATAATGAGTCTCTGTAAGTTTCAAACCTAAGCCTATTATTGAAATCATTTATATAGTTTGGTAATGTGTCATTATAATAATCAGACGTTATAAACCTATCAATATTATTATAATAAAGAACCAAATCAGCGTTTTGACCTCCCATCATTACAGCAGATCTATCTTTTCCAGCAATGGAAATGACTTTTGATTTTGGATTATTGCTTTTGAGGACATCACCAATCATTTTATTATTATATCTAGTAAATGAACGAGCAAGGCCATCGCCTCCAACTGTTTTTGCTTTAACATCCTCGACGCAATTAACAACCTTCCCCAGAGCCCTATCATAATAACTGTTACCAAGGACTCCTGCAGGCCCAGGATGTTTGCCACTTGCAATTGCAAAATGACCTGGCCCCGTTGCTGTATACCCATGCTGATGAAAAGTATTCTGGAAAGAGATACTATTTTCAACTAGCCATTTAAAACCACCGCTGTACAAGTTTTTAAACCTTGAAAGATGATCCGGCCTCATCTGATCTGTAACTAAAAAGACGACTAACTTTGTTTTAGGTTTTGATGAGCATGAAATCGAAAAAAAACAAAAAACAAATAAGCAAAATAATTTTGATCTCAATTAACCACCCTCAAGAATTTCCGCTTACCAACTTTTAAAACAAAAGAATCACCCACTGACACTTTGTATTGAATGTCTTTTATAGCTTCGCCATCAATTTTCACCGCAGATTGCTTTATCATTCTTCGAGCCTCACTTTTACTTTTCAATAATCCCGAATCTGCTATTATGTTTACAAGAAGGTCCTCTTCCTTTAGTTGATATTCTTGAATTTCATCTGGCATTCCTTTTGACACTGTCACTTGGTTAAAGTGGTTTTCAGCATCTAATGCTATTTTTTCATCGTAATACAATGAGACAACCTTTCTGGCTAAGTCTCTCTTAAGCTCCATTGGATTAACATTACTATTTTTAAGTTTTTGTTCTACAACTTCAATATATTGATTATCAGCATCAGCAGCTAAGGTGAACCACGATAGCATTACATTATCTGGAATTGAAAGTGTTTTACCATACATGTCATTTGCAGAATCTGAGATACCAATATCATTACCATATGACTTTGACATCTTTTCGATACCATCTGTGCCTTCTAGTATCGGCATTGTTAATATACATTGTGGTTTTTGGCCTACATCTTTTTGCAAATTTCTGCCCATGAGTAGATTGAATTTTTGATCTGTACCACCTATTTCAATGTCAGAAACTAATTCAACAGAGTCCTGCGCTTGAGCAAGGGGGTATAAGAATTCATGTAGAGATATAGAAACTTCTGAATTATATCTTTTATTAAAGTCATCTCTTTCTAACATCCTTGCAACAGTTGTACAGCTAGAAAGTTTAATTACATCAGAAAAGCTCATTTTTCCTAACCATTCAGAATTATAACAGACTTTAAGCTTATCCATATCCAGAATAGCTTTTGCTTGGTTTAAATAAGTCTTCGCATTTTCCTTAGCCTCCTCTAAAGTCAATTGAGGCCTAGTTTTATTTCTTCCAGTTGGGTCACCTATCATAGCAGTAAAATCACCAATGACTAAAACAGCTTTATGACCTAGGTCTTGAAAGTGTCTCAATTTTCTTAACACCACACTGTGCCCTATATGAAGGTCTGGCCTACTTGGGTCACAGCCTAGTTTAGCTACCAAAGGCACTCCACTTTTAACGGAATTTTCGATTTTGCTTCGTAATTCATTTTCTGGAACGATTTCCTCAGCACCTTTACTAATTAATTTATATTGTTCATCTACAGATAAAATATTCATCTATTTCTCTTCATTTCTCTTTGCATCACTTTTTCAACATCTCGTCTTTTTTTTGTTTCACGCTTATCAAATAACTTTTTACCTTTAGCTAATCCAATTTCTACTTTTAACCATCCTCTTTTGTTAAAATAAATCTTTAACGGCACAGCGGTAAGTCCTTTTTCAGCTAATTTTTGATTAATCTTTAAAATTTCATTTTTATGAAGCAATAAACGTCTTTTCCTGGTCAACTCATGACCTATAAATCCAGTATGACTATATGCACTAATATGCATTCCCCTAAGCCAGGCTTGCCCTTTTTTAATTAATACATAACTTTCCCTTAAACTAGCTTTACCTTCTCTTAGACTTTTAACTTCACTACCTAGTAGCTCAATTCCCGCTTCAAAGGTCTCCAATATTTGGAATTCATGGTATGCTTTTCTATTATTCGAAACCGTGATTTTTTCCATAATATTAGGCTCGAGAAGCTACGTTCCAAGCAATAGCTCGTCCAAGTGTATTCATTGAGAGAAAACTGATAAAAATATTAATGTATATCTTCATGCAAAGGCATATTTAGTTAAACGTAAATTACACAGTCATTTTTAAAAAAAATCAATATAAATAATGAAAATATTAATAGTTGAACCTTACTATACTGGTTCTCATAAACAATGGGCTGAGGGTTATAAGAAATACAGCAAACACAAAATTAAAATAATATCGATGAAAGGACAGTTTTGGAAATGGCGAATGCATGGTGGCGCAGTAACCTTAGCTAAATCTTATATCGAAATGAACTGGAGACCAGATGTAATATTTTGTTCTGATATGTTAGACCTTTCCACTTTTCTATCTTTGACTAGAAGAGAGACAAAGAATATTCCGGTAGCAATTTATTTTCATGAAAATCAAATATCATATCCTTGGTCACCAAACGATCGAGATGTGATTAACAAAAGAGACAACCATTATGGCTTTATAAATTTTACTTCTGCACTTTCTGCAGATAAAGTATTTTTTAATTCAAGTTTCCATATGAATACTTTTCTTGATGACCTATCGCCATTTTTAAGGCATTTTCCTGATCATAATGAATTAGATACAATCAGAATCATTAAAGAAAAATCAAAAGTTTTACCAGTTGGACTTGAACTATCAAAATTTAATAATGTGAATGTTCAAAAAGATCAATACCCGGTTATACTATGGAATCATCGCTGGGAATATGACAAAAACCCTAACCTTTTTTTCGACACGTTAATGAAATTAAAAGATAGTGGGTTATTTTTTAAATTAATAATAATCGGTGAATCATTTGGAAAAATTCCGGAGATATTTGAAAAAGCTAAAATTGAATTTGAGGAAAATATTTTAGAATGGGGATATTTGAAGACATTTAGCGAATATGCTCATTCACTGCATAGAGCTGATATTCTTCCTGTTACTTCAAATCAGGAGTTTTTTGGAGTTAGTGTAATGGAAGCAATTTATTGTGGCGTATGGCCTATTTTACCTGATAGACTCAGTTATAAAGAACTTTTTTCAGATGCAAATTATAAAGATAATTTTTATTCTGATGATTCACTTTTTTATGAAAAAATTAAACTTTCAATTTTAAATATTAAAGACATTAGAAGAGAATCAATGAAAAACATTCCTAAAAAATATGATTGGAAAAATATTATAAAAGAGTACGATGAAGCTTTTGATGATTTAGCTAAAAATATTTAGTAAATAATTTATATAAACATCAACTTTATTTTTCTAACATATCAAGGACTAATCTAATACCAACACCCGTAGCACTGCCTTTAGGATTGATGCTTGAAGGCTTTGCTCCCCATGCTGTACCAGCAATATCAAAGTGAACCCATGGTATATCTTTTCCAACAAATTCTTTTAAAAATGCTCCAGCAGCTATTGAACCAGCCTGTCCTGCAGAACCCATATTTTTGACATCAGCAATATCACTCTTTATTTGTTTACAATATTCTGGCCATAAGGGTAATTCCCATACTTTTTCACCTGTAGATTTCGAAGATTCTTTGACTTTTCGCATTAATTTTTCATCAGTGCCCATTACCCCAGTTGCAACGTGACCTAGTGTTACCACTACGGCTCCTGTTAAGGTGGCAAAATCAATAATAAATTCTGGGTCATAGTGTTTAGATGCATATGAGAGACCATCTGCAAGAATCAATCTTCCTTCTGCATCTGTATTTAAAACTTCAATGGTCTTACCATTGTAAGCTGTAAGGATATCACCAGGCTTAAAAGCTTTAGCACCAACGAGGTTTTCTGTGGAGGGAATAATTCCGACGACGTTTATTTTCGGTTTTAAAATAGATAAAGCGTGTAGAACACCTAGAACCACAGTTGAACCGCACATATCATATTTCATTTCATCCATTTTTGAGGCGGGCTTAATTGAGATTCCTCCAGAATCAAATGTTAATCCTTTTCCTACAAGAACTTTTGGTTTTTCATCACCTCCATTATTGTATTCAACAACAATAAATTTTGGTGGTTCATCTGTTCCTTGAGCAACGCCTGCTAAACCGCCCATACCCATTTCGGTAAACTCTTCTCTATCAAAAACTTTTAATGTCATTTCATCTATTTTTGAAATTTCTTCAGCTGCATTTGCAAGATAAGTTGGTGTAGAAATATTCCCCGGATGATTTCCTAAATCTCTCGCAAAGCAAATTGCATTACCGATTGCAACACCTTTATTTAAGCCTTGATCATTACAACCATTTATGGCGACCTCTTCGACGACGAAAGAATCAATTGAATTTGTTTTATATTCAATAAATTGATAACTACCCAAGACTGCGCCCTCACCCATTGCTTGGCAGCTATCTAATTCAGAACAAAAACAGTCGACTGTAACAGTTTTTGCTTTTTTTGTAATTGCCGCTCTAATTGCTGAGCCTGTTGCTAGCCTTACAACTTCTGAAGTTACTTTTTCTTTATCACCCAGCCCTATCAAAGCAAATCTTCTTTTATTATAATAAAAGAAGTTCACCTCACCAATTTTTCCTTTTACATCCCCAACATCAACACCACTTTTAATAATATTTTTCAAATCTTGAGTAAGGTCACTTCCTCCTGGAGTAAATGATCTATCTTTGTAAACTCCAATACATATTAAATCGCTTTTAAGTTCCATCAACGGAGTATTTACTGTTTTTACGTTTTGAATGTGAGACATTTGGTTTCCTTTTTATTCTTTTAATGACAATTTTAATATCAAAATTACTATTTGTAATTTTCCTATACAAACATACAGTATGCATAAAAAATCTAGCTTATAAAAGGTTACATGATTTTGCTTCCATATAAATAATGTCGATAATAAAAATAAAAAAAGAAGAAGTCTCTCCAATCATCTTATTGATGATGATGTTTTTTTGTATTGTAGGATCAAGTATTACGGGTGCTAGTGCAAGAGACACATTTTTTCTGACACAATTTGACAGATCCTTACTGCCTTTGATGTTTGCATTGGTTGCAGGATTAATGGTAGTGGCAATCTCTATTTATAACAAAATAACATCAAATCTTGATTTGGTAAAGACAATTATCTTTTCATCAGTTTTCTTTTGTATAACCCTTTTTATTATAAGATTTAAATTAAATGGTTTTGTCATTCCGCTATTTTATGCTTGGACCGATGTAATCATATCTATTACAATTTTTCAATTCTGGTTGCTTGCTAGCGAAATATTCAATCCTCGCCAAGCCAAACGTCTCTTTAGCGTTATCGGAATTGGAGGATCAGTCGCTGGAATTAGTGCCGGGTACTTAATGAGACCTTTCGTATTACAGTTTGGTGCTGAAAATTTATTAATACCTACTATTATATTTATTGCTTTAATAGGCGTTTTCGCAGCTTTCCTAAACCCATTCAGGGCAAAAAAAGAAAATGACATTAAAGAAAAGACAAATAATAAAACCTCTAAAAATGTTTTTGATCCTTATTTAAAATCAATTTTAGTGATGGTATGTGCCGCAGCTATTTGTTCGAGAATAATAGAGTATCAATTTAAAATTACAGCTGCTACCACTTATTCATCGTCAGCTGAGCTTGCATCTTTTTTTGGCGAATACTATATGTACTTAAATGGAACAACATTAATAATGCAACTTTTTCTTACAGGTTTTATTTTACAAAGGTTCGGGATCTTAGGGGGACTAATTATTATGCCTCTCGGACTAGTAGTAGGCTCAATGTCTTTTTTAGCTCTGGCAAACCTATCGAGTATTTTTATGGCTCGCCTTTTTGATCAGGCTTTTAAATTTTCTATTCAAAGTGCTTCAAATGAAATGTTATGGACTACCATACCAAAAAATAAGGCGCGGCGCGCAAAACCAATTATTGATTCATCAATAAAATCTATAGCAGAAGGCATAATTGGTTTAATCATTTATATAATTATAGCAAATAGATTTTTAGAAGACACACAAATATATCTACTCAGTTTTCCTGTGATAATCGTAATAATATTATGGCTATTAAATAATTTAAGAATTAAAAGAAATTATATTTCATCAATTGAACAGGCAATAAATCGTCGTCATCTCAATTTAAAAGATATTCAATTTGATGTAACAGATAGTCATATTATCAGTACAATTGATAAGGCTCTTAAATCTGGTGATTTTAATAAGCAATCATTCGCACTAGATTTGGTAAAAAACATGAAATGTGAGATGTGGAGCGAAACTTTAAATAATTTATTAGATTCAAAAAATAAAGATTTACAGAAACAAATAATGCTACTTGCTCTAGAAAGGAACAATTGTCTTGATAATAAAATACTGATTAAATTATCTGAACAAGTTGATGAAGTTGGCGCATTAGCAATTACATTACTTCCTGATATATTCATTCAGAATAATATTAATTTATTTTTGAAAAATATTAACTCTACTGATGCACACATTTCAGCAGCCTCATCGGTAGTGATGCTAAAGCAAAATCCTAAGGATTTAAAAGCCAGAAAAAAATTAAATGAATTTCTTGATGTCAAGAATGAAAAAACAACTGCTCTAGCGTTAAATTATTTAAGAAACTCAAGCGAACTGCTACCTAAAAACATATTAAATAATTTATTACATCATCCTTCATTAGAAATAAGTAAATCGGCACTGAATGTAGCCGGCAATCGTCTTAATAACTTTTATCTTCCAGCAATCATATCAAATTTAGAAAATATAAAATGCACTTTAAAAACAAGAAAAATTCTCAAACTTTATAATTATAAAATTGTTATCAGACATCTAGAAGAGCAATTAAGTTTAAACAAAGATAATAAAAATTTAAAAAAAGGGATTATGCGCTGTTTAGCAGGTTACGCAGATGATCGAGTAATTCAAATAATTAAAAGACATTTAAAAGTAAATAATATCAATATTTCTATTATTTGCTCAGAATCATTATTAAAAATTGCAAAAAACAGATCAAAAACATTTTCTTTTGAGGATTATTTTTTTGATACTATTAAAAATTTTACGCATCAATATTTTAAACTTCATTGCTTTCGAATTTCATTAGCGGATAATAAAAGCACATTTTTTATCAAAGATCAGATAGATTATGAAATGAGGAGATACCTATACATAATTTTAAAGGTTGTTACTCTTAAAATTCCAAACTCTCCAATAGATTCTCATATTAAAAATATTATTGAGAACAATGATAAGGACTTACCATATATACTAGAGTTTCTTGAGACTTCATTTAGTAAAAAAACATTAAATCTATTGATGCCAATGATTGATCCAGAAAATAACTATAAAAATGAAAAAATTCAGAATCAACTAAGTAATAATCCTTTAAATAGTTGGATAAAAAACTGGTCAGAATCTGATAAAAATTGGAAATCAGCAATAAGTATAGATTATTGTCTAAAACATGATAAAGAAATAATTAATAACATTGATTGGTCTAAGGTTGTATCCAACCCTATTCTTTCGCAGGTTTTAGAAAACTGCGATAATAAGGGGACATCTATTCCATTAGAAAAGTTCCAAAACAAGACGGAGAAAACTATGTTTACAATTCTAGAAAAAACAATTTTGCTAAAAACTGTAGATCTTTTTCAAGATATACCTGGAGAATTATTGTCACAAGTTTCACAAATTTCTAAAGCGAAAAACTATGATAATGGTGAGACAATTTTTAGAGACGGAGATGTTGGAGATTCTATGTTCATAGTGCTTGAAGGTAAAATATCAATAACTAAGGGCGATAAAGAGATAGCATTACTAGATAAAGGTGCCTCTCTTGGAGAAATGGCACTATTAGACAACGAAAATAGGTCTGCAAATGCAATAGCAAAAGAGGACTCAATACTGCTTAAAATCAATCAAGATGTTTTTTATGAGTTGATGGAGAGTAATGCTGATATAATGAAACAAATCATAAAATTACTCACCGGAAGAATTAGAACAGCAAATGCTAAACTTGAATTGAACCTTTAATCAGGCTTTCAACTACACTAGGGTCGGCCAAGGTTGAAATATCTCCCATACTATCTACATCATTCTCAGCAATTTTTCTTAAAATCCTTCTCATAATTTTGCCTGAACGCGTTTTTGGAAGAGCAGGTGCAAACTGCATTTTGTCAGGTTTTGCATGTGGTCCTATTTCTTTAACAACTGAGCTTATTATAGATTCAAAAATTCTTTCAGATGAATTTACGCCTGTCATTAGCGTCACAAATGCATAAATGCCTTGTCCTTTGATATCATGAGGAAATCCAACTACTGCTGCTTCCGCAACACCATTTGCTTTACCAATGGCACCTTCAACTTCAGCTGTTCCAATACGATGTCCAGAAATATTTAATACATCATCTACCCTTCCAGTAATCCAGTAATAGCCATCTTTGTCTCTTTTTGCTCCATCTCCAGTAAAATAATAACCTCTAAACTGCGAAAAATAAGTATCAAAAAATCGTTTATGATCCCCATAAATCGTTCTCATTTGCCCCGGCCAAGAAGTTTTTAATGCTAGCAAACCTTGCGTATTATTTCCTTTAATTTCCTCACCTTCATCAGAAAGTAGTACAGGGTTTATGCCAAAAAAAGGTAATGTAGCAGAACCTGGCTTTGTCGGGGTTGCAGCAGGCAAAGGTGAAATTAATATACCGCCCGTTTCTGTCTGCCACCATGTGTCAACAATCGGGCAATTTTCTTTTCCAATAATTTTATTATACCATTTCCATTCAGGTTCTTTGATTGGCTCTCCAACGGTGCCCAAGATTCTTAGACTACTTAAATTTTTAGATTCAACCCAGGTATTACCCTCTTTCATTAAAGCTCTTAAAGCAGTGGGAGCAGTATAAAACTGATTAACTTTATGTTTATCTACAACATCCCAAAACCTTCCGAAATCTGGATAATTTGGTACGCCCTCAAACATAATGGTTGTTGCTCCGTTTGACATTGGACCATACACTATATAAGAGTGCCCAGTAATCCATCCTATATCTGCTGTGCACCAATAAACATCATTCTTCTTATAATCAAAAATTATTTCATGAGTATAAGATGCATATACTAAATAACCACCGGAGGTATGCAAAACACCTTTAGGCTTTCCTGTAGATCCAGAAGTATACAAGATAAAAAGAGGATCTTCGGAGTCCATTTCAACGGGTTCACAATCTTCACTGGCATTTATAGTTTCTTCGTGCCACCAGACATCGCGACCACTAACCATTTCAATGTCCACACCAGTTCTTTTTACTACCACAACAGAATCAATCGATGGTGTATTAGTTAAGGCTTTGTCAGCATTCTCTTTCATAGGAATATTGTTTTTGACACCTCTTACCCCTGTGTCTTGCGTAATAAGAATTTTACAAGATGAATCATTAATTCTATCGCGCAGAGAGTCCGCACTGAAAGCACCAAAAACAACTGAATGAACAGCGCCGATTCTACAACAAGCTAGCATTGCTATTGATAGTTCAGGAATCATTTGCATATATAGACAAACACGATCTCCCTTTTTTACTCCTAAAGATTTTAAAACATTTGCGATTTTTTTTACTCTTACTAGAAGCTCTGAATATGTGTATTTTTTATCTTCTGATGGGTCGTTTCCTTCCCATATTATTGCAGTTTTATCGCCATTTCCTGAATCTATATGACGATCAAGACAATTATAACTGACATTAAGTTTGCCATTTAAATACCAACTGATTTTTGCTTCGTTATAATCAACATCACTCACTTTGTCCCACCTTTTGTACCAATCAATCCTATCAGCAACCGATGCCCAAAATTGATCTGGGCCTTTGATTGATTCTTCATATATCTCATTATATTTATCGATTGAATTGACATGTGCATTTTCAAGCCATTCTGAAGAAGGAAAATATGTATTATTATCTCTTACCATTGTGTATTTACCTTTATTTAAGCTTTTGATTATGAGTGCATTTTGTATACAAACCATCTACCTGCTGCTTTACAGCGACCATGGTGAATTCAGCGACACATGCTAATCTTCTATCATCATGCCTGCCTTCAGCGTATGCTTGAACGTGTACTTTTATAGAAGTTTTTCCTAGTTTTGTTACCACTGCTTCAAAATTGACCCATTCACCTACGTAAACGGGTTCCTTAAACTCTGTGGCATCTATCGCTCTGGTTACAGCTGAGTCTGCGGGAGATTTTTTTAAAATCCTGTGCGCTGCCTTACTAACAGCAATATCCATCCAAGATATCATTTGACCCCCAAATAATGTTCCAACAACATTTGCATCTTGAGGCATGACTAATTGCGAATAGCGAACTATATCTGATTTATGATTCATACTTTTATCCTAATAAAATTTTATTTATTAACAATTAAAAAAATATTTTAAAAAAAGTTTCCAATGATGAAAGTATCATAGAATAAAACTGAAAAGCTAAATAAAATTTTATGCATTGATAATAAATCATATCTTAAGCTGTAAAGTTTTTAGCTATCCTTTCGCCTTCATCGAAATCAACTCTAATCAATAATAAACCTCCACCAATAAACAATATAACTAATGCAAATAAACCCATACGAGCGTTTCCAGTGACTAGAGTTACTGTACCCAATAAAACTGGCCCAACAACAGCAGAAAATTTTCCAAGCATATTATAAAACCCGAAAAATTCACCCTCTTTACCTTTTGGTACTAACCTTGCAAAGAGACTTCTACTTATTGCCTGTATTCCTCCTTGAAATAGCCCAATAATACCAGCGAGAATATAGAAATGTAGTTTCGAGTTCATGAAATACGCCGAACTAGTTGCAATAGTATAGAAAAAAATTGCAACTAAAACAGCTTTTTTTGGTGTTATGATCGAGCTAAACCAATTAAAAAGTAGTCCAGCGGGAAAGCCTATTAATTGAACCATAATTAATACTGACAGCATATCGCTTGCTTCAAAGCCCATAGAAAGAGCCAACTTCCCAGCCATTCTTATAATTGTATCCACACCGTCCATGTACAACCAATAAGACAAAAGAAATAAACCAACAATTTTCATTTTCCTAATTTCTTTAAAAGTAGATTTTAACTGCGTCCAACCAAGACTGATTGCACTGAGTAGGGAAACATTATCCTTATTCTTTGGTTCTGGAATAAAAAGAAAAATTGGAATAGAAAAAATACCCCACCACACTGCTACGGATACAAAAGATAAGCGAATAGCAGTTGTGGCATCTGGAATTCCAAACCATTGAGGATTTTGATACATTAATATATTAATAATAAAAAGAACTCCGCCTCCTAAATATCCCATTGAATAACCAAGAGATGAGACAAAATCAAATTCATGTTTTTTAGCAACTGATGGTAATAACGAATCGTAAAATACATTACTACTAGCAAAACCAATTGCGCCTACGGCATAAAGTATAGCCGCTAGCTGCCAATCCCCTTGCTCAACAAACCATAATAATGAAGTCGCTAATATTCCCAAAAATGCAAATGTAAAAAGAAATTTTTTCTTTGTTGAACCTGTATCAGAAACAGCTCCTAAAAATGGAGCCATCATTGCAACAATTAGTGAACCAGCTGAGTTGCTCACTCCAAGATAAAAAGTACTTTGATCAACTAGTTCTGGATTTGACCAATATTTCTCAAAAAAAATAGGGAAAAAACCCGCCATTACAGTCGTAGCAAAAGCAGAATTTGCCCAATCATAAAGTGTCCAGCTTAATACTTTTTTTTTATCCAATGATTACCACCCTTGCATATATGTTGTTATTCCAGAATACAATTTAAAACCTTCAAAAGTATTTTTTGAGTTCAATGTTTTTTTGTATCCAAAAACAATATCAAAATTAAATGGCCCCATCCGGTTTTTTGATTTAGAATTCAAAATCCATGTTTCTAAACATAAATCCCAGCGCTTATTTTCTGAATCATAACCATCATGGCTTTCCATCCATTTATCCCAATTACTATCATAAGAAGTGTAATTATCTCTGATCTTTGAAGATGTTAGCGATTGAAATTTTATCAAAATACGATTTTTAACAATTTGAGTCTCATATCCTATGAGACTCCGAATTAATCTGCCTTCTTTAAATTTATATGTTTCGCCAACTTTGCTAATAATCGAGTCCGGATTTGTGTGAGCACCAGAAAATATATTTAATGGAGTATACAATAATTCAGAGGCACTTGATCCATAACTTAAAGAACCATATAAACGACTGCTGGTTTCATTTTTCCAATTATAAGCACCAAAAAGCCCAAGCATTAAGCGAGTAACTCCAGAGCCTATATTAATTTGTGAAAATTGTTTTTTACCCACATCACTAAAAGGCTCAATTGTAAACCCAAATGGGATTGAGACAGATACTCTTCCATAGAGCACTCCAGACTTTTTCCCCATCCATGAAGGGTCTCCTTTTAAAAGAGCCGTTATTCCAAATTTTACGTCACCTACACCAGATGATGAACGATTTGGCTGATTATAATATTTCGCTAGACTATCAAAAGTTACCGTGTCACCAGTACTATAATTTGGTGTCATGAACCTTGGATCTATAAAACCTCGGCTAAAGGGATCATCTTTTGCATGTAATACCCATGCAACGCTGTGCTCTCCATTTATGGTATATAAATCATTATAAATATTTTGCAATGTGTCTCTTGTACCAGTTGGCAACATTAAGAATGACGATGTTTGGAAAAAAGAATCGAGCTTTGTTTTTGCGCTTATATGATAATCAATAATCTGATCCGCTCCATAAATACGATCAATATTTGATGATACTTTGTAAGTCTCTTTTAATGAACTGATATTAGGGATCTCAACACTTAACATTAATTCATTTGAAATACCATAATCTAACTTAATTATACTACCAACTTCTTTTTGCTTTCTATTTTCCGAAAAAACACCATTTGATAAAACTGTTCTGGATGTATCAAAATAACCTGCATTAAAATCTGGCAGATTTTGTTCATAATTAACATTAAAGATTTTTAAAAATGACTCAGCAGTAACAGACTGGGCCAATTCATAAGACCCAACGTGAAATAGATCACTTGAACTATTATAAATCCCAAATGTATTTTTCTTTGAATTATTAAAATATGCATGACTAATTCCGTGCATACTAAATTTTTGATTACGTAAGCTTAACTCCTGAGAACTATTATAATTTTGAACCGTAACTCGAAAAATGTTCGCTGGAACGGTAGGCAAAACTTGACTTAAACAAAAAGACATAATAAATATTAGGGAAAAGTGCTTCAATATCAATATAAAAGAAATTTATTTCTAAATTTACTGAACTCAATTTCATCATGCATATATTGTGGGGATAAATAAGATGGCGGTTTTTTTTGAGCTACGAAAACCCGTAATTGGTTAGATCCAAAAAGTTTATCGATGTAACCATTCGCCTCCCATCTAAATTCTCTAGGATGAAGCCGCTCGATTAAAGCTATAATTGATGTAGCAGTTTCTACCGGCTTTACTTTTGTCTTATTATTTACAATAATTTTTATACCGCTACAAGCTTTACCATTATATTTAGGAATCCTGCTATTAAAAATTGAACCTCTTGGACGATACTCTATTTCTTCAAAACTAAGTCCAGGCAATTTTAGCATATCTAGTTTTTCTTTAAAGAAAGATGTTGCTAACCATGGAGTTCCAAAAACCAAGTAAGGAGAGTCTGTTCCAAACCCCACATTTATGTTTGTACCTCTTAATAAATCCATGCCTGAATACATTAATAAAGAATTCATATCATAGATATAAGGAATCGGTTTTTTCCAAGGAAGTTTAGTATCATCTAAGTAATTGCTTCTGTCCCAATTGACAATCGGGATTATGCTTAAGTTTACTCTTTTTGAATCTTTTGCCCACCCCATTTCATTTACCATTAATAATATTTCACCTATGGTCATACCATGTCTTATTGGTAAAAGGTGATAAGCTTCAAAAGATTGATAATTTGGTCTAGGAATAGGACCTTCAATTATTACACCCCCAAGAGGATTTGGCCTATCTAAAATAATTATTGGAATTTTATGTTTACTCGCAGATTCAAATAACTTAGAAATCGAAGCAATGAAAGTCGTATATCTTGCTCCAGTGTCTTGGATATCAACTACAATTAAATCCAGATCTTTTAAAATCCAATTGGGAGGATATAAACTGCGTTCAAGTAAATTAAATACTTTAGCCCCAGATACAGGGTCAACCCTTTGATTACCAATCAACTTTGCTCTTTTGTCATCCATGCCCCAAATACCATGTTCCGGCTCAAATATTGCTTTAATAAAAATATTTGGGTTTTTACCAATTAAATCTAAAATGTGGTTATCATTTCTATTTACAGCAGTTTGATTACAAAAAATTCCAATTTTTTTATTAATCAAAAATTTGAAATCCATTTGTTCTAAAATATCAAGACCTGTGTATATGTCATCAAAAAATGATAGGTCAGGAACAGAGACAATTGAAGTATAATCAAATTTTTCTGTTTGAGCTGAAACTATACCTAAGCTAATGGAAATGCTTAATGAAACAATAAT
The DNA here is from genome assembly GCA_018645565.1 of bacterium. Lineage (GTDB taxonomy): Bacteria > Fidelibacterota > Marinisomatia > Marinisomatales > UBA1611 > TMED80. The sequence goes on from JABGWJ010000087.1 coordinate 17,519, forward strand.
TGATATTTTTCTTATCTCGCAGATAATAGCTTATTTTCTTTTGTAACGAAAAGTCCAAGACAAACAATAAGAGCATTAACAATAAGAATTTCAAACCCAATTGAATAATAAGTTTGAATTATATAGCTTAAAACTGGAGCAATAATTGCGATATATGGTACAAGCTTATCATTAACGCTATATGAGGTAAAAAGTCCAAAGAAATATAGACCCAAAAGTGGACCATAAGTGTACCCAGCTACACTAAATATAGAACTAATGATACTTTGGTCATTGATAGCATTTAAAGTCAGTATTACAACCAAAATGATAATTGAAAATAATAAATGAATATATTTTCTTCTAATTATACTTGATGAGTCTTTAATATCAATTTCTAAAATATCCACGCAAAAAGAAGTTGTTAATGAGGTCAACGCAGAATCAGCACTTGAGTAAGCAGCTGCAATTAACCCCAAAATAAAAATCAGTATTAAAGGAAATCCTAATGTCTCGCTTAAAACTACCGCTGGAAATAAATCATCCGGTTTTGAAAAACTTATTCCATATTTCCCCGCAATCGAATAAAGCAATGCGCCTAAACATAAAAATAATAGGTTTACAATGACCAAGCTAAGACTAAAGTACATCATATTTTTTTGAGCTTCTTTAATATTTCTACAACTTAGATTTTTTTGCATCATATCTTGATCCAAACCGGTCATGACTATTGCTATGAAGGCACCAGTAAAAAACCGTCGTAAGAAATGTTGGTCGCCTTCCCAAAAAAATATTTTTGAATAATCACTTTCAATGATAAAAGGAAAGATACTTGCATAATTTAAACCAAGATCTTTTCCGATTAGGTAAACTGAGAGAGCCAACGCAAGTAACATAAAAAAAGTTTGAAGCGTGTCTGTCCAAATAATAGTTTTAATTCCACCCCTAAAAGTGTAAAACCAAATCAGTAAAATTGTTATTGATACTGTAAGGTAAAATGGGACACCCCAACTTTGAAATACACTTAAGTGTAGAACCCTAGCAACAATGTAAAGTCGAAATGATGCTCCAATAGTTCGAGAAATAATAAAAAAGACAGAACCGGTTTTATAAGACGCTATCCCAAACCTATCACTGAGGTATGTGTATATTGAGGTTAGGTTAAGCCTATAATAGAGTGGCATTAATACTGCTCCAATGAAAGCATATCCCAATAAGTAACCAAATACCATCTGCATGTAACTAAACTGACTTGATTCTACCCATCCAGGAACAGAAATAAAAGTAACGCCCGATAATGAAGTACCTATCATTCCAAATGCTACTATATACCATGGAGATGATTTATTTCCTAAAAAAAATGATTCATTGGTATCATTTTTACCTGTAAACCAAGATATAGCAGATAGAAATAAAAAATAAAGAATGATGCAAACAACAATGTAGATAGAGTTCATTAGCAATAATAAAATTTGTTATTGAAGTATTTGAATATATTATGTTTCATTTTATGAAATTAATTTTTTCTTGCATAAAACAAAATAATACGCCAGTTTTCGCACATGCCAAAAGAAAAAGAATCTGGGGGCGGTTTTGATAAAACGACTGATTTTAAATGGTTTGGAATCGGTCTCCTTGTCTTTGTTATAATATGGGCTATGCCAACTCCTGATTCAATGATGGCTAAAGCTCAGGAATTATTTAGTGATTTAAATCCTGATCAAATCACTACCAAAGCATTCAACATGAAAATTATCATAGCGTTGTTAGGCTGCTGTACAGTTTTTTTTGCTACAGAAGCTTTACCAATGCCAGCAGTCGCACTTTTTATTGGTCTGGTTCAATTATTTTTCGGTATAACAGAACCAAAAAATGTCGTAGCGACTTACGCACATGATGCGGTCTGGTTTATAGCTGGCTCTTTAGCAATGGGTGCAACAATGGTTAAATATGGCCTAGATAAACGAATCGGTATGTTAGTAATGAATTTATCTGGTACAAAAGTCAGGAATGTAGTTCTTGGGATATTAGTAGGTACTGCAATACCATCTGCTTTCATTAGTGAAGCATCAATTGCTCCAATGTTTTTGCCGATAGCCATGGCTTTATACACTTTAACAAGTAAGAAGATTGGCGATGCAACTCAACTAGGGAAGCTTTTGATGATGTCAATTGCAATAGGATGCATGGTCGGCGCTCCTATGAGTCCTACTGGAGGTGCAAGAAACGCTATTATGATAGGATTTTTAGGTAATTTAGGACCTGAGTATGAAATTAGTTTTATGCAGTGGATGATATTAGGATCGTTTTATACCTTTTTTCTTGGGTTGTTTTTTGCGTTTTTATTACCTCTATTGTATAAACCTGAAGTCGATGATTTATCTGATGCCGTTAATACATTAAGAGAAGATTTAAAAAAACATGGTAAAATGACTAGAGATCAATGGTTAGTCAGCGGCATTGCTTTCCTTATGATAATAGCTTGGATAACAGACAAAGATTTAATTGCCCCTGTTCTCGGTTTTCCACTTGGCTTAGGCGGTGTTGCTATGACTGGGACTGTATTATTTATGTTACTCGGTCTAACCTCATGGTCTGATTATGAAAAAAATATTAGTTGGGGTGTAATTGTTTTATATGCCGGTGCAATTAGCTTAGGAGCTGTTTTCAAATCAAGTGGAGCTGCAAAATGGCTTGCAGACAGTTTAATTGATATTTTAACTACATTTAACATACAGGAAGGTCTTCCCCTCGCAATATTGGTTGCTGTAATTGGAGCATTAATGACGAATTTAATGAGTGCTGGAGCAACAGTAGCGGTAATTGGACCAGTAGTTCTTGAAATGGCGGTAAGCTCAGGAACAAATCCGATAATTGTAGGCGTAGCTCTAGCAATTGCTACGTCAATGGCATTTTGGCTAGTTATCGGAACCCCTGCCAGTTCCGTTGTTTATTCAGCAGGACTATTAGATGCTAAAGATTTTATAAGAATGGCAACTTTTGCTTGGCCTGCTGCCTTGATTATTATGATAGTAATGATCACATTTTACTGGGTAGGACTTGGTCTTCAACCAATAATGATAGGAAATTAACAAATGGACAGCGGTATTTTACTTATTATTGCCCTTATCATCATTGGCTTTGCGATAACATGGAGCAACCAAGGTCAAGTTAAAGAAATTGAATCACGTCAGTCAGAATTCGCTAAAAAAAGAAATGAAATAGCTGATCATGACAACCGAAGTGAAATTGAAGTTGATGAGCAACGAAATGAGATGTTGAAAACATTAGATGATTCAATAAAGGATAATCCAGAGCAACTAAATAAAATTAAACATATCATAAATGATTGGGCTGATATGAAAATAAAATCTTTTAAAAATAGAAGATCATGGGTACGAAATCCTGATGAAGATCATTTATAATATCAATCATCAAAAATAATATTATTAGGTTCGTTTCCATTTTCCCAAATATCAAATTTTTTCATCATATTATTAAAAATATCTAGTTGCACTAATTTCTCAAGCCATTTTGACAGATTGACAAATATTTCATTAAACCTGTTTATATCTACATTAGCAAATTGTCGAATAAAAGGAAGTAAGGCAATATCGCCAAAGGAAATTTGATTGCCAAAAAGATTATCAGAACGCTCTAATATTTTTTCATAATCATCTAATATTTTTTCACACTCTGATCGATAAAAACTTTTTTCATTATCAGGGTATCTAACATGATATTTATATTTATCTAACCATTTTTTAAAATGAGAGTCATTCACAAGAATAGCTTCTAATTGCTTTTCTTTTGAATTGTGAAACCATTTTTTAGGATCATTTAAAGAAATAGCCCATTTCATTATCTCAAAACTTTCATCGATTACCTTACCTGATTGCAATTCTAAGACTGGCACTGTGCCTTTAGATGATATATTATAAAGTTCTCTTGGCCGATTTTTTAATGAGATTTCTCGATGTTCATAATTTATTTTTGAATAGTACATCGCTAAACGAGCTCTCATTGCATAAGGACATCGACGGAAAGTATATAAAACAGGTAGCTTCAATTATTAATTGATTAAAGTTGTGGACTTTTAAAGTATCGTCTTTTATCGGGCGAATTTCGGTTCTTTCTAAGATCTTTTTGAGTTTCAATTGGTAAAGAGGCTATCTCTTTGCATTTATCTGAACAGCAGCCATTTAAATCACGTTCACATTCTTGACATTGAATAAATAATATATGACAAGCATCATTTTTACAGTCTCGATGGATGTCTGAAGATTTATTGCATATATGACAGTTTGATATAATATCATCTGAAACACGTTCTCCAAGTCTAGCATCAAACACAAAATTCTTCCCAATAAATTTAGATTTAACTCCGTTTTTTTTTATATCATGAGCATATTGGATTATACCACCTTTTAATTGTTTAACATTTTCTATACCCTCATTTATTAAAAATGAGCTAGCCTTTTCACAACGTATACCACCAGTGCAATAAAGTAGAACTTGGTGATGCTCTCTTCCTTTGAGCATTCTCCGTACTTCAGGTAATAAATCTTTTGATTTTTCTACTTGCGGTATCTCAGCATTCTTGAATTTTCCAACTTCACTTTCATATATATTACGCATGTCAATTATAGTAGTTTGTTCCTTGTTTATAGCACTATTGAATTGCTCAGTACTTAAATGCTTGCCAATTATTTTCATATTATATTTATTTTTTGGAATTCTGTATGCAACTATTTCTTTTTTTACTTTTACTACCAATTTATAGAATGAGATACCTTCACTAATCGCTTTTTTTATTTGAACATCAGATAATTCACTTATTTCGCTTATTGTTTTTAAAAATTTAGCCCAATTATGACTTGGTACACTTATTTGAGCATTTATACCTTCATCTGCGACATATATCCTACCAAAAATATTCAGAGTATGAAAAAGAGAATAAAGCTTGTTTCTAAAATCAAAGGGGCTATTGATTTTTATATAATTATAAAATGAACATGTAATACGGTTAAATGTTTCAGCTTCTAGATTTTCTATAAGTATATCTTTACTTTTCTTATTATATAATTTTTTAATCATTTTTTATTGATTTACGTAAATGTATTTTGTCCGACCACCAATAGATGTAAGCAAAACATAGGCAGTACTATTTATATTTTCAGCAATGGTTTCAACTTTAATTTTGCCAAATTCATTCTCCCCAAAAAATAAAACATCCTCTCCAACGATTGGAATAGTTTTCCCAAAATCAATCATTAATTGATCCATGCAAACTCTTCCTGCAATTTTATAGTTTTTACCTTTATAATTGACATATCCATCATTATACCAAGGACGTGGAAAACCATCTGCAAAACCAGTTTGAATAACTCCTATATTAGTCTCAGAGGTACTTTTATAAACACCACCGTAACTAATATGCGTTCCTTTTTTTACTTTCCTAACATTTACTATACTACCATAAAAACTCATCACGGGTTTTATTCCAATGTTATCTTTTACTTCATTAGAAGGCAAGGCACCGTACAACAACATACCTACACGAACCATATTAAAATATGAATCTTTGATATTGATAATAGCTCCGCTATTTGAACAGTGTATGTTTTTAAATTTAATTCCGTATTCGTCAGCTTTTTCAACAACCTTCTTAAAATTATTTAACTGCCTGATAGCATAAGATAAGTTCCCTTCATCTGCTGTGGCAAAATGCGTGTAGACACCTTCAAGATATTTAACTATATTTTTATTAAGATTACCATATATCATACTAGCATCTGTAAGATCAAATCCCAAACGCGTCATACCTGTATCAAATTTCAAATGATATCTAGGGCAAGATCCATTTAACAAAAAGTAAGAATTAATTTCTTCTATATCTTCAATAGCAGAAATATTTAAAGTAATATTATTTTCATACGCTAACTTAATATATTGTGATTGCATCCTCGAAAACACAAGTATGTCATTTTGTATATTGGAGTTTCGAAGTTCAAGCGCTTCTTCAAATGAAAAAACCGCAAATTGCACATTTTTAAAATTTTCGATTGCTTTAGCAATCTGAACTGCTCCGTGGCCATAACCATTAGCTTTAATGACGCAGAGAAGTTTTCTGCCACCAATTCTTTTCTTAATAGCTGACAAGTTTGAACGGCATACATCTAAATCAATATAAGCTTTTGGGCCAATTATTTTATTTTTTTTAATATTCAAGATAAATAGGGTAAATAATTATATCATATTTTCAAAAAATTAAAAACAAACTAAAAAATTAAAAAGTTTAGCTATTGTTTAAGTTTATTTTTTATGAGAATTGAATTTATAAACAATAGAAAAAAGCTCGAAAGTATTGGAATAATGGTAAAAGCCCAATTAAAAAATCCACTAAACAAGTAAGATTGCATGGATTTAATACACATTACCAAAGGCAAGAGAGATAAAATACTTTTTATTGTTGGCGGATAAAAATTAAGACTAATAATCAGACTACTGCCGAAGAACATAAAAAATATAAAGCCAAATAAAGAAATGAATAGAGTAGATAATTTATCCGAGATAATAGAAACAGTTATGAAGATATTCGCTAATAAAAATGTGTAAATACAAAAATAAAGAATAAATCCAAATGTTTGAATAATCCCAAAGGGGTAAGGAAGAATTACTGAAAATAATATAGCTGAAAACAATCCAAAAATTAAACTTTCAACAAGAGCAACAATTGAAAAACTAAAAATCATATATATTTTTGAATAGGGAGATAAAGACAAATACGATAAAACTTTTTTATGAACTCTTAAATCAAAGAGGTCTCTAAATATGGATGGCAAGATGGCTAATCCTGTAACTAAAAAAATCATGCTTGGATATATCCATATATCAAATGATATATCATATAAACCGATTGAAGGTATTTTTCTTAATGCTAAATTTGTAAAAATAAAAACTGTTAATGGAAACAGGAATAGAATCACTAAGCTCGAAGTTAAATTATTTCCTAGCAACCAGATCCTCCTTGATAAAAGCGCTTTTATCAATCTAAGCCACCTCCCGCAAATTCAGAATCCATCAAATCTACTAAACCTAACTTCTTAACATTTAAATCAATCATATAGTTTTCTGATGCTTGTCTAACAATATCAAAAAATACATTTCTCTCTCTTCCATAAAAATGAAATATGTTATTAATTCTGGTTGGTGATACAATCGTTGTAATATTACAGAGTGTCCTATAAAGGTCATCACTCAAATTTTCAAACTCAATTTGAAACTGATGATAATCAAGAGTACTTTCTAATAGCTTATCTAAATTACCATCCATTATTATTCTTCCATCTCGAAAAACTAATATTCGATCATGAGCCTGTTCAACTTCCGGCAATGAATTGCTCACATATATTATAGATTTTTCACCTTTTATTTTTTTTAATAAATCCCAAGTAAGTCTCGAAGAGGGTGCATCCATAAAACCTGTAGGTTCATCCAATACTAAGATTTCAGGGTTATGGATTAGAGCTCTTACTAGCATCGCTCTTTTCTGAATTCCATAAGACACCGATGAAGATACCTGACCTAAATACTCATCAATTTCTAATGTATTTGAAAAAGACATAAGTCTTTTATTGTAATCTCTGCTATTAACATTATATAATAATGATGAAAATTTTATGTTTTGCTCAATGGTCAACCATGGATCTAAATCTGTTTCATGCGGAACGAAACCGACCAGTTTTCGGGTCTTATTTTTCCTTTTTTGCATATCTAATCCGTGAATAAATATGCTTCCATAATCTGGCTTTTCCATACCTGATAACAGTTTAAGAAGCGTTGTTTTACCTGTATCATTTGCACCAACTATTGCAACTAATGACCCTCTTTCGACTCCGAATGTTAATCCAGCAACAATGGTTTTATCATCTATTTTTTTGCCAACTTTTTTTAAAGTAATACTAGCTTCCATTTTATTCCTTAGTGAGCTTCAAACCAATCTTTACCTGAACCATAATCTACAATTATAGGGACTTTCAACTTCATCGCATTTTCCATGGATTTTTTTACTAAGGGAATTAAAACATCTTTTTCTTCAACTGGAAATTCAAACAATAATTCATCATGAATTTGCAAAATCAATTTTGAGCTCATATGCTCTAGCTCTATATTTTTTTGGACATCTATCATAGCAATTTTAATTAATTCTGCGGCTGAACCTTGAATCGGCATGTTAATTGCAATTCTTTCTGCTGCCTGTCTTTTTAAAGCATTTTGACTATTAATATCCCATACTGACCTTCGCCTACCAAGTAAAGTTTCAACATAATTATCAGATCTAGCCTTATCAAGAGTGGCCGAAATGTACTGTTTTACACCAGAATATTGATTAAAATATTCTTTAATTATTTCTTGTGATGCTTTTCTCGAGATACCAAGCTCCTGACTAATTCTAAAAGGTCCAGCACCATACATGATACCAAAATTTATTACCTTTGCAGTTCTTCGCATATCAGGTTGAACATCATCAATAGAAACGTTATATATTAAACTTGCAGTTCTAGTATGAATATCTAAGTTAGCATTAAATGCATTGCAAAGTTCAAGATCTTCAGATAAATGAGCCATAACTCTTAACTCTATTTGAGAGTAATCAGCAGATAATATTTCCCAATTTTCTCTCTGCGTAATAAAAGACTTTCTAATTTCCCTACCTTCTTTTGTCCTAATCGGAATATTTTGAAAGTTTGGATTTGTACTAGATAGTCTTCCTGTTGATGCTATTGTCTGATTAAAAGTAGAATGTATTCTATTTGTATCAGGGTTAATAACAGTTGGTAGTGCATCAACATATGTGTTTTTTAATTTATTAAGCTTACGATATTCTAATATTAAGGTTGGTAATTCATGCTCTTGAATAAGTTCTTTTAATACGTTCTCAGCTGTAGATCTTTTTTTAATTTGTGTCAGCTTTAAATCATCAAATAAAATTTTAGCTAGCTGCTGAGTTGAATTTACATTGAATTCAGTATCAGAAATTTTGTATATCTCTTTAACAAGTATATCCAGTCTGTCACCTATTTTAACTGACATTGCATTCAAAGATTCTTGATCTACAAAAACGCCTTCCAGTTCCATCTTAGTCAAAACAGTTATTAATGGCATTTCAATATCAATGAAAAAATCCATTTGTTTATTTTCTTCAAGCTTAGATATAAAAATTTGGGATAGTTGCAAAACGATGTCTGCATCCTCCGCAGCATAATAAGCAGCTTTTTCAATTGGAACCATATCCATTGTTATTTGATCTTTACCTCGACCAATAAGGTCCTCAATAGGGACCATTGTATAATTTAGAAACTCTACACTTAGCATATCTAGTTTATATGATCTTGCAGATGGGTTCAAAATAGATGCCGCAACCATTGTATCAAAATAAATTCCTGTAACATTAATACCATTTCTTGAAAAAATTAATGTATCATATTTAATATTTTGACCTACTTTTTTTATTTTATCATTTTCTAAGAAACCTTTAATGTTTTCTAAAACAATTTTCAGATCGTCTGTACCAAAATTATTTTTATTTTTTTCTAAGTATAATATTGGTACATAAAAGCCTTCATTCTTTTTAAATGAAATACTCACTCCAACAATTTCAGCAACCATTGGATTAACAGAAGTCGTTTCTAGGTCAATAGATACCATATCTGAGCTTTGAACCTTTTTTACTAATTCTTTTAACTCATCAATATTCAAGATTGTTTTATATACTTTTTCAATTTTTTTTGTTTTTATATCTACATCATCAACTGATACATATTTTAATAAGCCATGAAATTCTAATTCTTTAAACTTTTTGGATAAATCTTCAAGATTAAATGAGTTTGTTATAAATTTTTCTATAGAAGTATCAACGTCAACATCTTTTACTATTGTTACTAACTCTTTACTCAAATAGGCACTATCTCTGCCATTAGTTAATCCATCATAAACACGTTTATTTTTTATCTTTGAAGCATTATCTAAAACAGATTCAATATTATCATATTCTTTTAATAATTTTACAGCTGTTTTGACACCAACCCCAGAAACGCCTGGTACGTTATCTGATGAATCACCCATTAAAGCTAGTAGATCTATAATTTTTTCTGGAGGAAGACCCCATTTTTTTATAACACCTTGCCTATCATATATGACTGGAGGATAATTTCTTTTACCTGGCGCATATAAAAATACTTTGTCATTAATTAACTGCATAAAATCTTTATCGCCACTAACGATATAAGATTCAATTTGACTATCTGAAACTGAATTTGTAATAGTACCAATAATATCATCAGCCTCGAAACCAGGCTTCCTTAAAACTGGAATATTCATTGCCTCAAGCACTTCCCATAAATGAGGAATTTGCTGTTGCAATTCAAGAGGCATTTCAGGCCTATTTGCTTTGTAGCTTGAGTACATTTTGTGTCGAAAAGTTTTTTCTTTAGAATCAAATGCACAAACTAAATAATCAGGATTTTCATCATTAATAAGTTTGATTATATGATTTGAAAAACCAAAAAGAGCACTGGTATGAAAACCATAGCTCGTAATCAAAGGATTACGTATCAATGCATAATGCGCTCTGTATAAAATTGCATAACCATCAACAATGAATAGTTTTTTCTTGATTTCTGTCATTATCTCAGCATAAAAAATTACTTAAATGATTGTTATTGAACATGAATTTTTTAAAAATAAAAAAGCCCCAAATAAGGGGCCTTTCTATTCTTTTCAGATTTTATAAGCGATGATTACATCATACCGCCCATACCGCCCATACCACCCATGTCACCACCTGGCGGCATTGAAGGCATTTTATCATCTTCAGGAATTTCAGTTATAGCTGCTTCCGTGGTTAAGATCATACCAGCAATTGATGCAGCATTTTGTACTGCTACTCTTGCCACCTTAGTTGGATCTATTATACCAGCTTCAAACATCTTAACATATTCATCATTTCTAGCATCATAACCATAGTCAGCTTTTTTATCCTTGATATTTTGGACAACGATAGAAGCTTCTACACCGGCATTTGCACATATCTGTCTAACAGGAGCTTCAAGTGCACGAGCAACAATATCGACACCGACTTGCTGGTCCTCATCAACTTTGACCTTGCTAAGCGCAGAGACTGCACGTAATAAAGCAACGCCGCCTCCAGGTATAATACCTTCCTCAACAGCAGCTCTTGTAGCATGAAGTGCATCTTCAACTCTAGCTTTTTTCTCCTTCATTTCCACTTCTGTTGCGGCACCAACATTAATAACCGCTACACCACCAGAAAGTTTAGCTAAACGTTCTTGCAATTTTTCACGATCATAATCTGAAGTCGTCTTTTCTATCTGTGCCTTTATTTCATTTATTCTTGCAGTAATTGCATCTGAAGAACCACTACCGTCAACAATTGTCGTGTTATCTTTATCAGATATTACTCTTTTAGCAGTACCTAAATACTCTACAGACGCATTATCTAATTTGTAACCAGCCTCTTCAGAAATAACGGTTGCACCAGTAAGTACAGCAATATCTTCTAACATTGCTTTTCTTCGATCGCCAAAACCAGGAGCTTTGACAGCAAGTACTTTAAATGTCCCTCTGAGTTTGTTAACAACAAGCGTTGCGAGTGCTTCGCCTTCAACATCTTCAGCAATAATCATAACTGGTTTGCCTGTTTGCACAACTTTCTCAAGTAACGGAAGAAGGTCTTTCATATTACTTATTTTTTTGTCATGTATAAGAATATATGGATCTTCAAGTTCTGCATCCATTGATTCTGAATTTGTGACAAAATATGGAGACAAGTAACCGCGATCAAATTGCATTCCTTCAACTGTTTCAAGATATGTTTCAGCAGTCTTGCTGTCTTCAACAGTAATGACACCATCTTTGCCAACTTTTTCCATTGCTTCAGCAATTTTATCACCGATTTCTCTATCATCATTAGACGAAATTGTAGCTACGTTTGCAATTTGAGTTGAATCGGGAAGGTCTTTACTTTGAGACTTAAGTGATTCGACTACTGACTTGGCAGCAGCATCTATTCCTCTTTTAATCGACATAGGGTTTGCACCAGCAGTTACATTTTTTAATCCTTCTGTAACAAGAGCTTGAGCAAGTACTGTAGCGGTAGTTGTTCCGTCCCCAGCAACATCTGATGTTTTAGAGGCGACTTCTTTTACCATTTGCGCTCCAATATCTTCCATTTTATCACTAAGCTCAATTTCTTTAGCAACTGTTACACCGTCTTTAGTCACAGTTGGTGCCCCAAATTTCTTTTCAATAACGACATTACGACCTTTAGGACCTAATGTTACTTTTACAGCATTAGCAAGCTTATCAACGCCGTTTTTTAGAGCGTTTCTTGCTTTTACATCATATTGTATTTCTTTAGCCATTTTTTTAACTCCTTACATTATTGCGAGAATATCACTCTCGCGCATGATTATATAATCTGTTCCAGCAACATTTACCTCTGTGCCAGAATATTTACCGTATAATATTTTATCACCTTCCTTAACAGACATCTTAACTAAAGTACCTGCGTCACTTACTTTGCCTGGACCCACTGCAACAACAGTACCCTGCTGAGGCTTTTCCTGCGCTGTGTCTGGAAGAATAATTCCGCCAGATGATTTTTCTTCTGCAGCAGCTGCTTCAATTACAACCCTGTCAGATAATGGTTTTAGACTTAAACCCATTTTTAGAACTCCTTATTTGTGTTTTAGATAAATTTTTCAGTGATTGAGCATATCAAATTTATATGATGCTTAAATCAATGCTTCCATAGTTGTAGATACAAAAATTATTCCAAACTATTTATTCATGCATTCCATCATAAAATAAGATTATATAGGATGACAATTTGGCATAAAATCAAGATTATTTACCAGTACTTCCAAAACCATCTTTTCCCCTTGATGTTTGAGATAACTCATCTGTTAAATCAAAATGTATTTCTGATCCATCCATAGCCACAATTTGAAATAATCTTTGACCAACCTCTAAACGATGCGGGATATCTTTAATATTATCAACAGCAGCCATTATCTCACCTCTATAACCCGCATCAATTAAACCAACAGAATTAGCAAGACGTAATGGCGTTTTCGAAATACTTGAACGAGGCATGAGAAAATATGCTTTTCTATCAATGTTTTCACAAGATATACCAAGCTTAATTCTTGTTGTTTCCCCTGAATTAATAATTTGATCTTCTACAATATAAACATCTAAACCAGCATCGCCCTGATGAAAGTGCTTATGGTTCTTGTACATATTATAGATTTCTTTTGAATATGGTCTAATTTTAAGCTTCACTTTATGTTTCCGTTTTAATTGAGAAATATAATCCTAAACTTATTACAATCAAACATACTCCAATCAGTGATTCAAACGGCTGGAGCCTAATTGTGTAATATAAAATCCAAGTATTTAAAATAACAAATGTTATTGGAGTAAAAGGATACCCCCAGACTTTATAAGCTCTCTTCAAATTTGGTTCCTTAATCCTTAAATATATAAGTGAGCATACTGTAATTGAAGTTGTAATAATCAAAATAATGCCTGTATAGAGCATCACCTCTTCAAAAGTCGAGGAAATAATAAATATAAGACTTATAAAAAGCTGAAGTGAAAAAGCATTTAATGGTACGCCCTTTTTGTTAACTTTTGAAAGAAAGTTTATCTTTTCATAATCTTTTCCAATCGCCTGAATGATTCTTGGCCCAATATATACATAACTACTTACTGTAGATAAAAGTAATAGTCCTATAAAAATAGAAACTATCTTTGCAGTTTTAAAACCGAACAGATTTATGCTAGATATATAGCCAATTTCAATTTTTCCCATAAGGACATCTATTGGAGATATTAATAAAAATACATAATTCAATAGCACGTATAATGCAGTTACAATTAAAGTTCCAATTAAAATTGATCTGAAAATGTTTTTATTAGGTTGTATTATTTCTCCAACCACGTAAATACTCGAGTTCCACCCCGCATAAGCATATGAGACCCAAACTAAATTAACTGCAAATTCAGGACTAAATAAGATTTCAAAATCTTCATATTTAGGTATAAAAGAAATGCTCTGTTTGTCCTCATATAAAAAGCCTATAGATACAAAGCTAAATATTATAAATAATTTTAAAAATGTTGACCAAACCTGAAAAGATTTTCCAGTATCTAAACTATAGGCATGCATTAAGTTCATAGATAAAATCACAAAAATTGCTATAATCTTGATATTCATAAAAGGCATTATTGGATTTAGATAATTTGCAAGAGCAATTGCTGCTAAAACAGCTGGCGCAGAAAAGCCAACAGTTGCTGAAACAAGCCCGGCGCTTAATCCAATAGACGGGTGTAAAATTCTAGAAAGCAAATAATATTCCCCACCTGATTTAGGCAGAGCTGAGGCCAACTCACAATAGCTTAAAGCGCCAAAAAGTGAGATCACACCACCAATTAACCAAAGCATTAATATAGCAAATACAGACTGTATATCAACAAGTTGATAACCCAAGCTGGTAAATACGCCAGTACCTACCATACTCGAAATAACCAATGAGACAGCTGCAAATAAACTTAAATGACGATTCTCTTCACTAACCAATTATAAATTAAGATAGCTTATAAATATTATAGGCAAAGGTTAACCAACTTGCTATCAAAATGACTCCACCAATAGGAGTTATCATACCAAATTTTTTAAAGCCACCTAGAGAAACTAAGTACAAACTTCCCGAGAAAATAACAATCCCAACAATCATCATAATACCAGGTAAACTTATAATCTCTTCAGTTAAAATGTATCCAAGTAAGCCAAAAATTAATAAACCAAAGGAATGATACATCATATATCTGGTTGCAATTTCAAAAATAACTAATTGATCTGAACTAAGTTTTTCTTTAAGAAAGTGAGCCCCAAATGCACCAAATAAAATAGATACAGCAGCAAAAATTGAACCTATTAATAAAAACAGCTTCATTTTTTTTCATTTTTGTGAATAACAGTTCTCATAGGGAACGGAATTTCGATACCCGCTTCAGCATATTTTTTATGCAAAAGTTTAATGAACCTATCTATAATCGGGTTCTGATCTCCATAACGATTTCCTCGAAAATATACCATTAAGTTTATACTTGATTCACCAAAATTTTGAAATCGCATAGTCGGCTCATAATTTTTATTCGTTTCATCCATAGAAATTTGAATTTCTTTAATCACTTCATGAGTCACTTTTTCAACTTCATCTAAATTTGAACTATAACCAACACCCACAGGAATTTTTACTGAAAAACTACGATCTCCGCTATCAAAATTCTTGATAATAGCAGAAGATAATCGAGTGTTGGGTATATGAATTATATTATTTGTTCTTTCCATTATCGTAGTATTGCGCCACGAAATATTTTGGACATAGCCCATATCACCAGTATCTATTTGAACAAAGTCACCGACTTGGACTTTTTTGCTAAGCAATATATGCAAACCAGCAAAAACGTCTGTAAGAGTATCTTTTAATGCCAAAGAAACTGCAAGGCCACCAACCCCAAGTGCAGTAATCATTGGAGCAATAGAAATGCTCAAAGCATCTAAAATAATTAGAGCGCCAATAACATAAATTGCAATCCTAACAAAATTTGTAAACATCGTTGTCGACGGAAAGCCCTTTTCTTGGTCTCTTGCCCAAGAATTAAAAAGACTAACAGCTAACTTCCCAAAAGCTAATGTTATAGAACCGATAAGCATTATTACCAAAAATTTTGATACGTAATCATTTAAAAAACTTTTTAAATATGTGTTTTCCATCGCTACGGAATCAATAGTCGAAGTCGCTATTGATAAGGCACCAAGGAAAAACCAAACAACTATATGAGGTTCGATAGCATCAAGGACTGCATCATCTCCGGTCCATGTGGATTTTTTAGCTGCTAGTTTAAGTTTTGAATGAATGTACCTTTTAAATCCAAACCCAAAAAAGATACCGCAAACTATTATAATTAAAGGCGAAGCGAATATTTCGAAATTATTATAGAACCAAATTTTATCCATCTTAATCAAAGCTTACAGAGACAAGCTTTGACACCCCCCTCTTTTCTTGCGTAACTCCATACATATGATTTGCTATTTCCATCGTAAGTTTATTATGAGTGACAACAATGAATTGGGTTTCATCAGCAAATTGTTTTAATACTTTTGTAAATTTATGAATATTGATATCATCCAGAGGAGCATCAACTTCATCCAAAATACAATATGGACTGGGTTTTACTTGATATATTGAAAAAAGAAGTGAAATTGCAGTTAATGCTTTTTCTCCACTCGACAGTAACCGTAATGAAGTATTTTTTTTCCCTGGTGGCTGAGCGTCGATTACTATATCAGCTTCTAAAGGATCAGGGTCACCAACCAACCTCAGAGCGCCATACCCACCCTCGAAAAATAGATTAAATAATTTTTCATAATTTTTACTTATAAGCTTAAAAGTTTCTTGGAATTTTTTTCTAGCGATTCTATCAATTTTTTGAATAGTCTCTCTCAAATTTTCTTCCGATTCAACCAGGTCATCTCGCTGCTTGCGCAAATGACTTAAACGTTCTGAGTCTTCGTTGTACTCATCCTGAACTGCCATATTTACAGGTCCAATATTATCTAAACTTCTTTGGATTTTATCAACTTGGTATGATAATTCATCTTCTACATGGTCAACAATTAATTTTTTAGGTATCGAAGTGTCATAACGTTCTTTAATTTGTTCTCTGACAATTTCAATTTTTTGCTTTAACTCATTTAATTTGAATTCTGATAATTTCAAATTTTCTAAAATAGATTCTCGATCTTTTTGTTCAAGTTTAATTTTTGTTTGAATCTTATCAATACTATCATAAGTCTCTCTAAAAACAGATTGCTTTAAATCAATTATCGATTTTTGTTTTTGCAGCTCAGCATTTGTTTCAGTTAGTTTTTTTTCACCATTTTCAATATTTTGGGAATACTCTTTTTTTAATAAAATCATTTTTTTCTCTTCTTCAACGATTTTAGATTGAGTTTTTTCAATAGTCTTGATCTGCTCTTTTGCAGAATTAGATTTATAAACTATATTATCATTTTTTGATTCAATATTGACCATTTCTATTCTAGCATCTTGCAATATTTGTTGCTGAGAATCTCTGCTTTTTCCTTGATTCAAGACATTTTGATTAGCTTTATTTATTTTTTCTTGAAATGATGATAATAATATTTCAGCTTTTTGGATACCAGGCTCTATTTTTTTTAAAGAGAGCTGTGAATCATTTAGTACTTTTTCTGTTTCAGCCAACTCATTTTTAAAATTTCCCAAGCTTTCTAAAATTTGAGTCTGATTTAGATGATTTTTCATCAACGATGAATCTAATTGACTTAATTGACTTTCACTATTTTTTATTGATTCTTGTTTTTTATTTAACTCAATTCTTGATAAATCTATTTTCTTTTCAATCAGTGCTTGATTTGTAATTGTTTTTTTCTCTTTGTTTTTTGAATGAGCTAATTGTTTAGAAATAATTTCAAGTTTATTGCGTCTGCCAATTAGGTTACCGTGCTCAGAAACTTGCCTGCTTTTTATGACTAAATTTTTTCCAGAATATGTACCATTTAAATCAACCAGTCTCCAGCCATCTAATTTTTTATCATTTGCAGCATCTTTCAAATCACTCACTACAATAAGATCACCCAAAATATAATCTGCGAGGGGCGATAGTTTCTTATCGGTTTTTACCAATTGAGAAGCTAAAGCAATAACATTATCTGACTTTGGTAAAGATTTTAATTTTACTTTATAAGCTATTGCTTCTTTTAAAGGAATAATTGTTAAGTCACCTGCGTTATCCTCAAGTGCTTTTTCTAGTGTAGATAAACCAGTCCTTTTATCTTTAGTTATTAGACAATGCGATAACTCACCTAGCCCATTTTCTAAAGCATCCCTATATTTTTCTTCGACCTGAAACATATCTGCAACAGTACCAAGCACACCTGGAAAAACTTTAGGGTTTTCAAGAATATATTGAGTGCCCTCAGGAAAACCTTCATTTGACTCAATTAGCTCCTCATAAAATCTAGCCTGATCATTTAACGATTCAATTTTTACACTTAAACTATTATTTTTTTTTATATGCTCTTGTTGTTGATCAATAAAAGTTTGAAGTTTATTCTGAATCTCAGTTAAATCTTTTTTTTCTTCCAAATAATTTTTATCAAGTTTTAGTTGTTTTTTCTCAATTGATTTAATAGTACTACTTATTTGTTTCGACTCTTTTTTTAATTCAAGTATCTTTTTACTAAAAATTGAAGCATTAAAAGTTTTATCATTTATTAAATTTTTTGTTCGATCATACATTGACTTATTCGAGGCAATAGTTTTTTGGTGGTTCCACCTCTCATTCTGAACTTGATCGAGATATTTTAATTCTTCGTGGTACTTTTTTTCAATCTTATCTAATTCTTCTTTTTTATTTTTATAGGAAGATAATGCAAGATCCAAATCATTTTGCAATTTTTCGCTCTGCTCAATAAAGGAATCAACCTCTCCACTCAAAATGCCCAACCTTTGGTCATTCGTTTTATAATCAGTTTTTCCTCTTTCAATGGAAAGTGAGGTGGAATTACCTTTTTCAGTCCAAATCAGAATGTTTTGCCTTACTTCCTGGCGATTTTCCGTAAGAGTTAGGAGTTTAGCTTGCAAAGCATTCAATTCATCTTCTTGCTCTTTATATACTAGCCTATTTTTTTCTAATACTTCTTCATATTTCGAAGATTTATCTGTCTTTGAGCTTTTAAGGTAATTGTAATCTTTAATCTCTTGCTCAAGAGGAGACATAATGTTTTGGTATTTGTCAACTTTCAGAAATGCTAATTCAATATCTTTTTCTCTAAGCTGATGAGTAAGATTTTCATGACGCTTAAACCTCTTTAGCTGAAGTTCTAAACCATGAACTTTTTGTTCAACCTCAGAAATGACATCATTAATTCTTTCAAGATCAAATCTAGTAGCATCAAATTTTCTTAATGTTGATTTTCTTTGCTTTCTATATTTATTTATCCCTGATGCCTCTTCAAACATTCGTCTTCTATCATCACCATTTTCAGAGAGTATTTGTTCAATCATTTTTAATTCTATTACGCTGTAAGCATCAGAACCCATACCTGTATCAATGAAAAGATCGTTAATATCTTTAAGTCTACATGGCGTTTTATTAATAGTGTATTCACTCTCACCATTTCGATATACTCTTCTTCCAATTTCTATGTCATTATATTCAATTGGAAGCTTTCCTTTATTATTGTGCACTGTAAGTGTGACATCACAGACGCTTAAAGGTTTCATGTTTTCTGCGCCATTAAAAATAACATCTTCCATTTTACCTCCACGTAAAACTGAAGATTTTTGCTCTCCTAAGACCCATCGTATTGCATCAACTATATTTGTTTTACCGCACCCGTTAGGCCCGACGACTGTGGTCACGCCTTGACTTAGCTTTAAAACTTCTTTTTTTGCAAAGGACTTAAAGCCGTGCATTTTTAATTCTGAGATATACACTATATACGCCTATTAGATGGTCTATAAATCTAGCAATTTTACTAGATATTTACACGAAGAGAATAAAATGAAATAAAAATTACTTGTTCTGCAAAAACCGATTAAATGATATATGAATCAGTAAACCACTATAATCTTTTTTCTGGTCGGCTTCTTTTTTCAGTTTAATTATATCTGATCCTATATGCAAAGCGACAGAACTCTGATTGTACCATCTGAATTCAACTCCTCCCCCAAAGAAACCAATAGGAGACCACTGCGTTTCTGCTTTTTGCCATATCTTTTTGTAACTACCGTCGCCTTCTCTCCCGTCAATAGAAAGGTTTAGCCCTCCTCTAATAGTAACAAAAGGAGAAAAGTTATTTGCAATTTCTCCTGCAAAAGGATGATAGTTAAAGCCAACTAAAACCGGTATAAATAATAAATTTTGCCCGCTAATCGTTATGTATTGATTGGTCCAATTGTCATATACTATGCTTTCTGTTTCTCCTTTTATGTCGAAGTATCTAACCTCACCAATAAAATCAAAATTCTTTTTATTATTACCGTGCAAATAATTAAAAAAAATTCCTGAGCCTCTTGATCCAACATCTAATCCAGCACCATATCTTGTATTTAAGCCACCAATAAGGTTTGTATTAATGAAGAGAATAGATATTGTTATAAGTTTAAAAATCATTTATTTAGTACTTAATTGATCTTTGGATGCTATTAATTCTTTTACTGGTTTATCTTGAAGAACAGATTCATTAAATATTGTACGAATATTTTTTTTATTAACATCCAGATACCAAAAACCACTAGGATATATTACCATTGCTGGGCCTTGTTCACAGACATCTAAACACCCAGATTTATTGGCTCTTACTTTTCCTTTTAGACCTGAGTCATTAATCAATCTAACTAGATCTTTTCGCAAATCTGGACCGCCACAGGAACCACAACTTTTTCTTAAACTATTTTCATCGCGTTCATTTGTACAAATGAAGATATGTTTTTCAAATTTCATATATCTTCATATTCAGCATCTTGGATATCCATTTTGCTAACCTTCCGTTTGAAGTCTGCTTTAGTTACTTCGTCCTTTATTTTTGATTTTACCTTGAATAAGGATAACACAAAAAAACTAATTTTATATAGCGAATATCCAAGGAATATTAATAAGATTAGTTTCATTCATTTAGAATTCTGTTACTGGATTGAAAAATTTAGTTCCAGATACTGGCTGTCTTATATAATCAATAACTTCTTTTAAATCATTTTCATTTTCAACAAAATCTATATTGTTCGTATTTATTATAACAAGGGGCGTATCCTGATAACGAAAAAAATATTCTGTATATACTTGGTTTAATGCATCTATGTATTCCCAGGTAACATTTCTTTCCATATTACGACCTCGCTTTTCAATATTCTTCATTAAAACATCCGTGTCTGCTTGAAGATAAATGACAATATCAGGCTTAATAATATTTCTTTCAAGAAGACTTGCAACTGTGTCATATAGCTGCATTTCTTTATCTCCTAAATTTAAAGAAGCAAACAAACGATCTTTAACAAACATATAATCTGTAATTAATAATTTTTGAAACATATCAACTTGTCTCAAATCTTGTTGTTGACGATACCTTTGTAAAAGAAAAAACAATTGAGTTTGGAAACCAAACCTTTCAGGATCATTGTAAAAGTCTGGAAGAAAAGGGTTGTCTTCAAAATCTTCAAGAACGAGTCTAGCTCCTAATTCTTTAGATAATAGCTGAGCCAAGCTTGTTTTACCGACGCCAATTGGGCCTTCAATTGCTATATAATATAAATTTCTCATGCTTTATTTCCCAATTCATACATTTTAACGAGTGATGTATCCGAACATCTTACAAGAAGCTCATTAACTGTCAAATTAACGTATGGTATTTTAAAATCAGGAGCAATCTCATCAAATGGAATTAATACAAATTTTCTATTAATTAAACCTGGATGTGGTATAGCTAATTCCTTTGTTTCTATAACCGATGAACCATGAACTAATATATCTATATCAATTGTTCGTGGCATGTTACGTTTCAACGTTTTTCGTCTACCTAACATATGTTCAATACTTTTAATGAAATCTAATAATTGAAACGGATTTAGATCTGAATCAAGTCCTACCACCGTATTAATAAAATATTCTTGATTTAGATTATATAACGGTTCTGTTAAATAAAAGGAGGCGCTACTTAAGTTATAATTCTCCCTTGGCACCTCAATAGCTGAAATTGCTTGGGCAATATTAGATTCCCTATCTCCAATATTTGAACCAATAGATAAATATACTTTATTTCCAACTTTCATTTAACTCTCTGTAACTCCACCTCAACATTTTTAAAATCAGCTTCTATGGGAGCATGAGGTTTCCTCACACGTATAACGATTTTATCTATATCAAACTCTGCCAACAACCTATTGCAAACAGAATTAGCGACAGCTTCTACTAATGAAAAACGTTTCTTAGTGAACTCCTCGATTGTGCAAGAAATAATTTCTTGATAATCAACAGTGTCACTCAACTCATCAGTATCCCCAGATTTTTCTAAGTTACAATATAAAACTAAATCTATTTCAAAAGTACCATCCTTAGATTTTTCAAAATCATAAACTCCATGCCTAGCTATGATTTTTAAGTTATTAATTCTTATTGTATCCATTATACCTTATTTGAGATAAATAACCTTCTGGGTGTTAACGTAATTATCCGTGGATAACTGAATTAAATAAACACCTGCAGGTTTTCCTTTTGCATTCCAAGATTCTTTATGAAAACCAGATTGAAACATCTTTTTGGTTAGAGACTCTACTAGACCACCATTGATATTAAAAACATTAATGCTAATATTTTGATTACCTAGCACTGGATGAACATAAAAACTCAGTTTTAAGTTTGAATTAAATGGATTTGGATATGCAAGTTGAACATTTACATTCTCAGGCAAGAGATTATCAATCCCATTCGTAGTATACGACACTTCTTTTAATATCCAGTTGTTTGGGTCTAAGGTCACGTTTTCTACAATGAAATTGAGTCCAGAAATTTCATACAAATGGTTCAGACTATTATTTTCAACAACTATAATTGTATCAATTAATAAAGGTCCAATACTTCCAGAAAAATTAAGGTCTATTGGCATAGAAAAAAGCCCGCCTGATTGAATTTGGTCAATTTTTACTTTATAAGTTGCATTGCCATCATGCCACCAAGACATTTCATACTTAGGATATCCTTCTTCATATATCCATTGTTGAAAAAACAATTCTAAATTTTGATCTGAAATATCTTCACTGATTTTTTGAAAATCAGCCGTTGAAGCTGCATTATAGGCAAGTGTATCATTAGACGCATAACTTTTTAAAATTTCAAAAAATGTATCATCCCCCACTTTTCGCCTCAACATATGTAGTACCCATGAGGCTTTATTATAAGATAAGTTAGAATTAAATATCTGAGAATTTGAAGATGGGTTTTCAACATATATTGTTCCATCGCCATAATAGGCATAGTCATTCATAAAACTAAAATATGCTTCTTTACCATTTATATGTTCGACCCAAAGTGCTTGACAATATCTTGCAAAGCCTTCATTAAGCCAAATATCATTAAACGTTTTACAAGTAATAAGATTTCCCCACCAACTGTGCCCCAGCTCATGGACTATAAGATTCTGAGATGAAGAACCCATACTTGAAAGAGTTTGATGCTCCATTCCGCCACCCCATTTAAAATCTGCATGCCCATATTTTTCTGATATAAATGGATATTCACCAAACAAGCCCGAGAAAAAACTAATCATTTCGCCTGTTAATGAATAATTAGAGAATGAAGACTCGTACCTGTCAGGAAAAACATAATGTTCTATTGCCATAGTATCATTCGAAATAGAAGAAATATATTGTTCGCTCCAAATTGTGTATGGATAAATTGCTAAGGATACAAGATACGTAGTAATGGGATATTTCTCTTTCCAAAAAAATGTATTTTTATCCCCATCATTCGTTATACTATCAAGCAAGCCATTTGAAGCAACAATAAAATTTGGATTTGCAGGAACTGTAACTCTAACATATACAGAATCGGCTTTATCACTAGGGTCATCCTTACTAGGCCACCAGCTTCTTGCACAATAAGCCTCTGATAATGTCCAAACGTGATCGACACCTAAGTGCTCGTCAAATTTAAAACCACCCGCCCCGCAGTCTTGAGGTGTACCTTGATATTTGATAAGTATTGAAAAATAATTATCGCCTTGAATAATGATATTATTAATCGGGATTTTTATCTTATTCTGCTCATGCAAAAAAGACACTTGCCCATTATTTTGCAAAATCGAATTAACTTCCATATTGTTGTAAAAATCTAATTCGATATATTCAGGAAGATTATTATCTATAAAGCCATTTACACCTACGGAACCATTAATAGTATTTGATTCAAAATTTATATCTATTGAAATATCGTAAAATGATATATCAATTTTACTTTGGTTCAGGGATAATGTTGAGCTGTTAGATATCCACCGCTCTACAGACTTACCACGAGAGCATAGATGTTTTGGCTCTTTTTCAGCACTGCATAGAGATAGCAGAAAAAGAAGAAAAGTTATTGGTTTCATTTCTTAAAAGAAGGAACTGAAATGTTTGTAGCCCAGCCAAGGTATTATAATGAATAAAATAGTATCTCT
>JABGWJ010000017.1 GCA_018645565.1 bacterium
GTAGGTAAGCGAGTCGCTGAAATAACAAAAAGAGCTATGAATGGTGAGTTGGATTTTGAAGATGCACTTATTGAACGTGTCAAATTGCTCAAAGGGTTGAGCACAGAAATTATTGTTAATGTTTTGAAATCACGTATTACATTAATGCCAGGTGCTGAAAGTTTGATAAAGACTATGAAGAACAATGGATCTTATTGTGCTTTGGTTTCAGGCGGATTTACAGATTTCACTGAGGCTATTTCTAAAATACTTGGCTTTGATGAAAACCGTGCAAATACTTTGCTTCAAAAGAACAAAATACTTACTGGCGAGGTGCAATTTCCTATTCTTGGAAGGCAAGCAAAAGTTGAAGCATTAACTGACATAACAAAAAAATTAGGTTGTGCACATAATGACGTTATAGCTGTCGGTGATGGTGCGAATGATTTAGGCATGTTGACTAAAGCTGGTATGGGGGTTGCTTTGCATGCAAAGCCTATAGTGGCGACACAATGCAAGGCAAGATTAAATTTTGCTAATCTTGAAGGGCTACTCTTCTTACAAGGTTATTCAAAAAAAGAAATTCTTTAAATTAAATAATTAAGCATTTAATATTTAATAAAAACCCCAATACTCATTGCCGATTATCTTTGTGAAGTCTGAATAAAAATAAAATACATATATTGGTCACATTAATTAAAGAATCTACTTGTCAGTGTATAAGTAAATGAGCTAGACCCGCCCGCGGAGACGTGGCCGAGTGGTCGAAGGCGCTCCCCTGCTAAGGGAGTAACGGGGTGACTCGTTCGAGGGTTCGAATCCCTTCGTCTCCGCCATTACCTTCATGGCATTTAAAATACTTTTACAATTGTGAACTTTAAGTTTTTATAAAAAATAAAGAGTTTGGATAGTATGATATATGATTATTTTGTCTTTATTATAAATTCTATAACTTTGTTTTCGATGCGTTTATACATGCTTTTTAAGTAATGATATTATCTTTTCAAATTATGTAAAAAGTTATATGATTAAAACCAAATATTATAAATAATATTATTTAATTTGGAGTAAATTCAGGCGTGGCAAAACTATCCGTAAACCAAGCACTCTCAAAGGCAAAGTCACACGAAAAAAAAGGTGAAATTGAAGAGGCAAAAAATTATTACAAAATAGTTTTAGACATATTTCCTAGCAATAAAAGAGCACAGCTTGGATTAATTAATTTAAAAAAGTCCCATCAAAGTATCAATATTATAAACCCATCTGAAAATACTATTAAAGAAATAATTAATTTTTATAATCAAGGCCAATTTCAATTGGTTATTGAGCACTGTCAAAAGCTGTTGAAACAACATCCAAAAGCTTTTGTTATTTGGAATATACTGGGTGCTGCTCAAAAAAGTGTGGGCAATGTTGATAAAGCATCATCAGCATTTAAGAGGACAACAGAATTAAATCCAAATTTTGCTGATGGTTATAATAATTTAGGTGCAAGCCTTCATAATCAAGGTATGTTAAAAGAGTCTTTATTGGCATATAATAAAGCAATATCATTGAGACCTGATTATGTAGAAGCTTATAGTAATTTGGGCGTGCTTCTACAAGAAAATGGTAAAATTAAAGAAGCCATAGAATGCTATAAGAAGGCAATATCCATTAAGCCTGATTATGCTGAAGCTCATAACAATATTGGCAATGCTTTTCACGATCAAGGCAAATTAAAAGAAGCTATAGGTGCCTACAATAGTGCAATATCAATTAAGCCTGATTACGCTGAAGCATACTGCCATATGGGTATTGCGCTCTATGATCAAGGAAAACTTAAAGATGCAATAGAAGCTTATAAAAATGCGACTAATTATAAAATCACTTATGTTGATGCATGGACAAACGGTGCTGAAGCGTTAGAAAAGTGGAACAAACTTGATCAACTTGAAGACTGGTTAATACAAGCTTTTAAGTCTTTTAAAGTTATTCCTTCAGATATTGCATATCTACAATCAAAACTACTTTGGAGGAACAAGAAATTTCAAAAAGCTTATGATTTAATATCAACAATTAGTGATGAAAATATAACAGAGGTTCGCAAGCAAGATTATTTAAATCTAAAAGCAAAATGCTTTGAATCATTGAAACAATATCCAAATGCCTACAAATACTTTTCAAAGATGAACTTTGTTACAAAAACATCTTCTGATTTTTCAGCTTATA
>JABGWJ010000088.1 GCA_018645565.1 bacterium
AATCCATATTCCATTTTCTGCTTAGAAAAACAGTTAGACTAGCATCAAAACCCCAAATATCAACTTCTCCGTAGTTTAAAAAGCCGATTATAACGGGTGGAGGAGCTCCGGGAAGAGTATCACTAGTAGCTGTTACTCCTACTAATCCCTGTCTCCAAAAGTCTAAGGCTTCATCGTAGTCTTCTTGGTCATTAATTACAACTTGACCATCTGCGCCATCAATATTTGTTATTCCATTTCCATTGTAATCATCTGTTAAAATAGATTTTCTTAATACAAGAGGGCTAATGAATGTAGCTCCACTTACAAAGCTTGTGTAATGACTCGTATAAAGGTCTAAAGTACCAAAAATATTACTTGCCAGGCGTCCTTTATAGCCGACTTCCCATGTGCTTACAATCTCTGGCTCAAGCTCGGGTTGGTCTTGAATTTTACCAGCGAAATATCCTTTAATTTTTGGGTCGACTGAAGGAAAGAAAAATATTTTAGTAGAGTCCATTGGTCTGTAAAGACCCTCTTCAAACTCAAACCAAACATTTTTACCTGCCTGATTTGTAGTATAATTATATCCGCCGTAAGAACCTTTTGCATACACTTTAAAAATAGATAGTCTGGTTACAAAAATGTCTAAGAAAAGAGCTTGATTGGAAGGGGTATTGAAAGCTTTTGCCCATGTTAATCTAAAATTCTGATTTTCTTTAGGTTTAAAAGAAAGCCCAAATTTCGGAGATATTTGTAACCCATCTGTTTTGTCAAAATTAAAGTTCCAATTGGTAGGGCTATAAGAATCGTTATAGCCTTGATTGTTAAACTCTACAAAGTTTGTAAGTCTATCATGAACATCTAACCTCGTTGCTTGTATAAACTCTAATTTGTCATTTATCTTCCAATTAAGCTGATAATATGCGCCAAATTCATTGACCTTGTAACGGTTATCTTCAGCTCGCTCATCGATGCCCTCGTCAATATTTTCATCTGTTTTTCCATCGCCATCATTATCAATGCCATCAGCATAAACAAAAATATGAGTACCATTTATTAGCCTTGCACCTTCTTCAA
This sequence comes from bacterium, assembly GCA_018645565.1. Lineage (GTDB taxonomy): Bacteria > Fidelibacterota > Marinisomatia > Marinisomatales > UBA1611 > TMED80. The sequence continues at coordinate 1,060 of JABGWJ010000088.1, forward strand.
CGGCATCGATACCAACATCAAAAACACCGTTTCCATTATTCTCAGTCCAAGGGTATCCATTGCCATCCACATCGTTAAAATCATCGCTATCACGATCATTATCAAGTTTGTCACTTACAGCACCTTGAACATTATCTCCTGAAAATAGAATAGCATCATATGGGTTTGAACCCCAAACAGAAATAGGGCTATAATTTGAAATTTGATTTGAAGAATCAATATTTCTGAAAGCTTCACCTTCTTCAAAGTAAAAGCTATCATCTGCGTCATAAAAAAAGTTAGGAGAACCTGCTTCTCCGTTTCCATTATTATCTCTTTTATCTGTTAAATCTCTATCTGATAGTATTGAACCTTTAGTATCAGGTAGAGTAAGAAAATAGTCAAACCCCCAAACAAACCTGAGGTCGCCATTCATTTTCTCTATGAAATGCTGCAGTTGTAAACTGAATTTTTTTGATCGATCATATATAATACCGCCAGTAGCTAAGTTTCTTGTAGCTCTATCAGACTCTCCAGAAAAACTTGAATTCAAATATGTCTGTAAAAACAGATTTTTATATCGAAGTTTTCCTTGATAGTAGCGATATACCCAGCCATCTGCCAAATATCTAGCTATTCCAGTTATGTTAATGTTTCTTGCCCATGCGTAACCATGAGAAAGACTAGCTGTAATATCTGAATTGGGTTCCCAGTCTAATCGAAAATCATAACGAACATTTTTAACATTAAAATCAGGAAAGTCATTAATGCCATCATCATTTGCATCATGCCTAATTTTAGGAAGCCCACCATAATTCATGATAAAATCAGCTTCATCATTTTCATCGACTGTACCATCTTCATCATTATCAATGCCATCAGAACGCCAGTTGTCGTTGTATTCTCCATTATTATTTGTATCAAAAATAATATTTCCATCATCATCAAATTTATACTCTCCAAACCCGCCTTTAGCTATATCCCAAGTTCCATAATATGTGCCGAATCTCTCTAGCCAAGTTGTGCCAGTTTCATCTTCTTCATCAATCTCACCATCTCCATCATTATCAACACCATCAAACCAAATTTCACCGGGCTCATCTATGCCTAAATCAATGCCTTCATCGATTGATCCATCACCGTCGTTATCTACTCCGTCAATATAGCCTCTTCCAACGTCTTCATATCCAATATCATAAAGTACAATACCATTGTCTAGGATAAAACGTCCATAGGGATCATTCATTGCCACCTGTACCATTGCAGAATCTATAATTGGAGATCCTGCCTCTGCATCAGTGAAAATTAAATTATCAACACCGTCTCCAATTTTTGGGCCAGTCCAATTATCAAGGTCTCCAGAACCCCAGCTTAAATTTTCATCAATAAAACCATTCCCGTTGTCATCTTTTCCATTGCCATCAATTTCACCGGTTAACCATTCTACTGGCATCCTTGGACTACCGAACTCACCCGCATTTGCACCATCTTCAACACGATTATGAATTAAATTAGCTCTTCCAATAAAGGAAGGTGAGTGGCCTTCGTATTCATCTTCATTATAATGTTCCCAGTCTTCACCTGTCAATGCTACAGCGGAAATTTTTATACCAAAGTTGTTAAATTTATGTGCAGTCCTAAATGTATACTTTTCGAGAGGTCGAGTATTTTTTTGGCTTAGATAACCAGTTTGAAAATTGAATTTAGTGCCTTGAGATCTTAACGGTGAACTTGTTACAATATTTAAAACACCACTGTGCGCATTTGGACCATATAAAGCAGAAGAAGGACCTAAGACTACTTCGATCTGTTCTACATCATCAAAAGAGACCGGAATGACATTGTAAGCAGTTAGTCTCAAAGACGGAACATTTGCCATTCTTCCGTCAGTTAAAGTAAGAAGTCTAGAACTAAAAGATGAGTTAAACCCCCTAGCGGTCATATTATAACTATCCACGCCTGATTGAGTAAAGTCTATACCTTTTGTGCCTTTTAGATAATCTCCTAAATTTGTATTACTCTCTCTTCTTATTTCTTTTTTTGAAATAATAGAAATTGCTGCAGGCGCATCTTCGACTCTTTCTCGCCTTCTTGATGCTGTAACAACATATTCTTCTAGTTGTATAGCTTCTGGTTCTAACAAAATAGTTAGCTCACCATCTTCATACGGAATGGTAATAGGCATTTTGTAAGTAGAATACCCCATATACGAGGCGATGATAGTATAAGTGCCTGCGTTAATTTTTTCGATTCTAAATCTACCGTCAGCATCTGATGCAGATCCTAAAGTGGTACCCTCTAACGTAATATTTGCAAAAGGCAAAGCAGATTTATTTGATGCGTCTAAAATTTGGCCATCAAGTTTAAATGTTTGGGCAAATGTGATTTGTGCCGCAATGAAAAAAGTAGTAAAAATAAGTTTTTTATAGTTCATAGATTCCAAAAAAAACAGCCTCTTGATTTCAAGAGGCTGTTTTTATAATGTTGAGTTAA
>JABGWJ010000089.1 GCA_018645565.1 bacterium
AAATCCTTGCGAATAATTGGGATCATCTGTATCATTTAATATTAAATCAAAATCATTATCTTCCCCTGCTATTGAGTATAAAAACATATACTGCTCTATTAGTTCACGACTCAGAGGAATTTTCAGAGAATCAACGTTGCCATTGTTAAAAGAAAAATGCATTTTTTTAATCACATCTGCTATAGAGTAAGTAGAACTAACTACATCATTTTTTCCTTTTATGTGTTTCATTAGTTCATCGATGTGTTTTAAAGAATTAGGATCATAAATATCCCCTTCAATAAGAATATTTAATTGGGTTGAACCTCCAAAAACTTCATTTATAACCGCACTAGCTCTCCTTATTTTTGAATCTTTAGGAAAATAATTATCTGGTACTGTATCTATGGTAATATCTCTGATACCAAATGAAAATAAGAACATCCCTGAAAATAAAAATATTAAAAAAGTCGAATTATTTTTTACAAAAAACTTTCCCCAATTGACAAGAAAATTATTTACTGCTTCTAGACTTTTTTCTTTACCGAGGTATGTTGGTCTTGGCACTAAAATTAAAATTGCAGGTATGAATAAAAGACTTAAAAAGAATGAAACTGCTATGCCAAAAGAAACTAATGCTCCAATTTCTCGCACTTTTGTGAGTTCGTGAGTTAATAGACTTAAAAAACTAATTACTGTTGTAAAACCGGCTAAGAATATCGGCATCCCAAGCCTTTTCATAGTCCTCTTCAATATTTCAACTCTATCAAGATTTTGATCTAATTTTGTATATTCATAATAATGAGATATAATATGGATACCATAATTATTTGCAATCGCGATAAGCATTATTGGAATCAAGCCACCAATGATCGGTACAGATATATCTAGCCAAGCCATTAATCCGAACGTCCAAAGTATTGAAAACCCAACAACAAATAAAGGTAAGAATGTTCCAGTCCAACTTCTAAAACTTAAGATTAAGAGTACTATCATTAACCCGAGAGCAATAGGTGTAAAAGTCCTCATATCTCTCTTTACACTATCAATGGACTCAGCAGCTGAAATTATAGAACTAGCAATGTAAATATTTTCTGGGTCTTCAAATCGATTCACTATTCGAAATATGTTTTTTCTGAAAGCGATCTCATCAAAATCTGTTGGAGCCGAAATTTGAGCTACAAAACACATAATATTAAGATCTGAGGAAATTAAGCTCCCAATGATTTCACTTGCCTGAATGGTTTCAATAAAATTTGAGGTTTCAATTGAATCTTCTGGTATTTTTTGAAGAATCTTTTGTATTTCAAAGCCACCGTCATCAGGGACAATATATTTTTGATTATAGATAGACCCAACGCGACTTACAGATGGAATGTTTGCCAGAGAATCATGCATAGAAGAGAACTTGACAAGGCTAGTACTAGATAATAAATTTTCAGATTCAACAGCTATTATTACAATTTCATTACTACTGAATAAATCTTCTGCTAATTCCATATTTTTAACAATTTTATGATTTGGTGGAACCAATGATCTAAGACCTGGGTCAATTTTTAACTCAGGAATTTTCCACATAAATAAGATTGTTAAAAAAATGATAGAAGCAATTATCGTTCTGGGATAATATGCATCTAATAAGAAGATTCGTTTTATAATACTTTTTAAATTCATAATCTTTTAAAGACTTAAAATTTACAGAGTATTATTTTAGATGTTAAGAACTAGAATATCTATTTTTTTTATTAGTAATATCACAAATGAATGCATTCAAAAATCCTGCTTTAGTGATAGCAAATGGTGAATTCCCTTATCATAAATTGGCTTTAGCTCCTCTTAAAGAAAACTGGAAAATTATTTGTATCGATGGAGCCGCCGACAGACTTAAATCTCTTGGCAAAGAACCAGACATTGTAATAGGTGATTTTGATTCAACGAAAATTCAAAAAACTGAGCGAACAAGTCTATGGATTGAAACACCTAATCAAAATAAAACAGATCTAGAGAAAACCTTTGAGTGGTGTGTTAAAAATCAAATTAAAGAAGTTGTTTTACTTGGAGCTGGTGGCCAAAGAGAAGACCATCTTTTAAGTAACCTATTTTTAGTATCAAAATTTTATAAAAAATTAAATATTGAGGTTATCACAAACTATTCAAAAATAATTTGTGTAAGCGGCTCAAAAACTATTAAAACAAAACCAGATCAAAACATATCTATCATAGCTTCTGAAGTTGTTGATAACATAAAAATAGTTGGCTTAAAATATAGTTTAATAAATAAAAAGTTGTTTCCGTCTTCAATTGCGATTTCAAATAAAGCTATAAGTAGTCAATTTGATATTGAATCGACAGGTAAAGTTTTTGTATTCTTGAATCATATAGAAATTGAATGACTATAAATAAATACGATCTAATTATTATTTTTGGATATTTTATCATTCTCTTTTTTATAGGGTTTGTTCGTAAAAAAGAAGACAAAGTTTCGCAGAGTGAGTATATCCTTTCTGGTCGTAGATTAAGCTTGCCAGGATTTGTAATCACTTTGGTAAGTACTTGGTATGGAGCGATTTTAGGTGTTGGTGAGAATACCTACCTTTACGGTATTCAGACTTGGTTTATTTTCGCGTTACCTTATTATGTATTTGCAATAGCTTATGCTATATGGCTAACTAAAGTAATATGGAATAAAAACATATTATCTATTCCTGATATTTTCAGAAAAAGCTACGGCCATGAAGTCGGCATCATTAGCGCTATTTTTATATTTATTCTTTCAAGCCCAGCCCCTTACATATTAAGTCTTGGGGTTTTAATTAATTTTATTTTTCAAATAAAATTAGTTTGGTGCCTTTTAATTGCCACAATTTTTAGTACGATATATGTTTGGAAAGGAGGCTTATACTCGATAATCAAAACTGATTATTTACAATTAATATTAATGTTTTTAGGTTTTTTTGCATTAATTGGTTTTTCTTGGTACAATTCAGTCTCACCTTTTATGCTAATTAAATCTTTGCCAGATAGCCACCTTGACCCATTAGGTGGCAATTCTACACAATATGTTCTAGTATGGTTTTTTATTGCAGTCTGGACAATCATAGATCCAAATTTCTTCCAAAGATGTGCAGCTGTTAAAAATCCAGAAATCGCAAAAAAAGGTTTATTGATTTCAGTATGTTTTTGGTTCTTATTTGATTTAATGACATTAACAGCTGGGCTATATGCATATATTTTTATCATTCCTGAAAACCCGGTCATGACGTACCCTCTCTTAGGCTTCGAAGTATTACCCCCCGGGTTTTTAGGACTTTTCCTTGTCTCTATTTTTGCAATTATAATGTCAACAATTGATTCTATGAGCTTTGTTAATGCAATTACAATTGGAAGAGATATTTTCTGGAGAATAAGAAAAAAAGATTCAAAAAAAAATCCAGTGTTTCTTATAAGGAGGGGTCTATTTGCAGTGGGCTTATTATCAATATTATTGTCACTAGCTATTCCATCCGTTGTGAAAATGATTTATACAATTGGTTCAATAATAATTCCAGGCTTAATACTACCTTTTATGAATGCTTTAAAGAATTTCAACATTCGTACTACAAATGCACAGGCAATCTTATGGATATGTATGCCAATTACAATCTCAAGCATTGCCTTATTTATGTCAAAACTAAATTTTGAGTTTTATCCAGATATTGAACCATTCTATCCAGGAATGTTCGCCTCAATTATAATTTTTAGTTATCTAAAAATAAGTACTACTTTCAAAAAAGAAATTTAAAATTATTATACCTGACCAATTTCAACTAGCATGTCATTAAAATCTTTTTTGGAGAAATCGAAAGGTTTACCTCCTCTTATCCTCTTAAAATCAATCAATACAAGCTCACTATCTTTTTTCATATCTTTGCCAACTACTCCACTGTCTTGATTCAAAGCAGATACAGTAGCTAACTTTGCTGAATCTTTAATAAGTTTCAAATCTTTATCATTTGACCTAGCAGATCTTGCAAAATAGCCACTCTTTTGAACTAATGTTTTTTCAGCGCCCAAAGCCTCTGAGAATTTTCTAGCAAACCATTGGCCAGGATTTATTTCATCAAGTTTTACATGTCCAAATGCATCTCGAGGTATAGTTTCACCATTGCTTTCCATCTCTCTTGTAATCGTATCTAAACCAGCGCCCTCACTTAAAAAAATATTTACGCCATCTTTTTGATTCATAACATCCTTTAAACGCTTTACTTCGGATTGAAAACTAAAGTCAATTTCAGGTATGTAGATTGCATCTACATCCCATTTTTGCTTGGTAATAAGCAGTTCAGGTAGAAATGTTTTTTTGTGTAATCTTTTTCTGTATTCTAGGGCTGTTTCGGCTGTTAGCCAGCCACAGTTTCTACCCATTACTTCATGAATAATAAGCTGACGAGTGCTTGTCGTATTTTCATTTATAATATTTTCAAAAAATACTGCCCCTTGCTCAGCAGCAGTCCAAGCACCTAGTGTTTGAACTATTGGATATACATCATTATCCACCGTTTTTGGTAGACCCACAACTGTTAAATCATAATCATTGTTTTTTAAATAACTAGATAGCTGGGCAGCCATTGTATTCGTATCATCCCCGCCAATAGTATGTAAAATATCTACTTTATCTTTTTTTAATTGTTCAGCAGCGACCTGTAATGGCTCCTCGCCTTCTTTAACATAATCTCTGTCAATACAATCTTGGATATTTGTTAGTTTTACCCTGCTATTTCCTATTGGACTCCCTCCATATTCATATAAAGTGGCAAAATTTTCCTTAATTGAAGCTGGAAATTCAATTGATTGTCCAAGTAACAATCCTCGATAACCATTTAAATAGCCAATCATTTCAGCATCAGGCTTGGATTTAGCATATTGCTCAATAAGGGCACCAATACTTGATGATAAACACGGCGCAATACCGCCAGCGGTTAAAAAAGCAATTTTCATGAAATTATTCCTTATTAATGTTTATTGTTTTGCGGATCTTGACCACCCCAGTTCTCCATATCTATCATTGAGCACTAGAATACCATCCATATCTTTATTTGTTCCGACATAAGCTGTAGGCTGTTGGAACTTATTAAAAGTCTGCATATATCCATTATTTTCTTCACCAGTGCCTAGATATAAAGTTCTTTTTTGGTCTTGATTATAAGCCGTAATAAAACCTCCATACCCATCATCTAACACGGTTATTGAGTTTACAACAATATCTCCAAGGTTTTTCTTTTGCTTTGCTCCCATAAGTGTAAAGATTAATGCAGCTCCTAAAAAACCTATGCAAGTGCTTTTAAAGTCTATATTACCCATATTTGAACTACCTTTCGTATTTGAATTTTTATTTATCAAACTTTTTTATTAAATCTTTCATTTTAAGTATACTAGCATCCTTTGCATAATTTTCATCATTAAATTCTTTATGCCATATTTTTTTTGCGTATAAAATTCGTACTATTAATATTATAGTATAAACAAAAAGAAGAGAAAGAAAGCCAATTACATAAAATTTATTTTCCCGATCCACAAAAATTAGCAGCAGCAATAAAATTACTGGCATAACTCTAATAATTTTTTGAATTATACTTCCCATGCTATGTTAATTCAATTCTTTTTCAACAAAATTAAGCATTTTTCTTTGCTGAGATAGCCATCCTAATCTCGTTTCAATATTTATATATCTAACCCTTTTTTGAATTGCTGCCCATGACAATGAACCATCATTGTTTTTATTCATTACATTCTGTAAAACAATATTATAAGGACCATTTTTAAGTTTTTCATAATCAATATCACTCGTACATATTATAAAATCTCTAGGATTTTCATTTTTTTTAATAGAAAACAACTGACTTTTTTTTAGCTCGCTATTAACATTATACCCTCTAAAATTATTGTGCAATGCTATTAGCAAGCCACCCTCGCTTGGAAAAATACTGTCCAAAAAGTTATTTCTTGATATTTTTAGTTTTGTTAATAAATCATCTAATTCACTCTTAACCCAGTCAGCTTTAAAATTTTTAAGAGCTTTTCTTGCACCAGAATTTGAAAAGAGCCTGTTAGGGTCTACAATTGTAGGGCCTAAAGTTACTTCTCTATCTTTTGACTTAATTATAAACGCCTTACCTTTGTTTTTTTTAATATGCTCATTAATAAGAATCTTGGCAGTTTGCTCATCTCCATGGATTAAAATATAATGTGTACTAGATGAGCTATTTTCTTTTATTTCAAAAGGAATTCCACAATATGAAATTTCAGAAATCTCAATTGCCATTACTAGATTAAAAGTACCAAGTAAAAAATTTGAAATAAATAGGATACTTTTGTTTTTAAAGATAGTGAGCAATTCAGGAACTCAATTAAGCTTGTCTTCCTCTTCGGGGTTATACGTCCTGTATAAAATTGCCAAGATAAGAGATCCAATTGTAAAAACTAAAAATAATATATAAAGAAGAACTTTCATGAGTATTTATTTGTATAATTTACTATTATCATTTAAAAAAATATCAATATCAAACAAATTTTTTTCTATTAATTTTCGAATCTGTTTAGAGCTTAAATATTTCGTATCTGAATCCATGAAATCTGATACTATTTTAATAATTGTTACTTTATTTAATTGATTAAAACCACTCAATATAGAACAGATTTCATACGCCTCCATATCAACTAGGCCTTCTCGATCTTGACCATTATTCAAAATAGGTTCAAAAACAGTTGTGACACGGTTTTCTGAAATATTAGGCCTGTTACCAGTTTTAATATTGTAATCAACTTCTAAATAATCATCAAAAACTTTATTTATGAAAAACATTTCTCCAATTTTACAATTTCCTTTTACTCCTCCTGCAATCCCAATATTTATAAAATTAGCCTCTTCAATATTTTTAGATTTTTTTAGATACTCTTTTAGTATTTTATTAACATTTTTTTTACCTACACCCGTGATTAGAATTGTAAATAAATCATTGTTGTACATTTGAAGGCCGATAGAATTATTAGGTACTAATTTATAATAATTAATCAATGGCATTGCTTCTGCTTTTAGAGCTGACAATATAATCTGCATTATAAAATTACTTTTTAGGTACCGCAAATTCCAAGAATTTCTTATCCCTCAGCTTATGTTTTATTATCCAAGCTTCTATACCTACAGGTTCTTTTTTTGCAGAGAAATCAAAAAACCAATCTGCTTTTGGAAGAGTAATTTTTTTACCATTTGGCTTAT
>JABGWJ010000090.1 GCA_018645565.1 bacterium
AGAAGACTGCTTTTAAATGATAGAGAAAGAAAAGCGCAAACTAATTTTTGGTTTGACATACCAGCAGCGACAAATAAAAATGCAAGATATTCAAATAAATTGTACTCAAAAATATTAGATGCAAGTAGCTTCAAATTAAATTGGGTTTTAGATCCTTTTATGAAAAATGGAGATATAGGAGTATCTTGTAAAAAAGCAGGCCGTCGGTTTATTGGATTTGAGGCGAATAAAGATTTATCACTGATGTCAATGAAAAGAATAGACCAAAATGAGAACTAAGTAGACATGGATTATACTGAAAAAATAAAACAAGATATGTATCAAGCTATGAAAGCCAATGAGAAGGTAAAAGCCAACATACTACGCTCTCTTCTTGCTTCATTAAAAAGAAAACAAATTGAGGACAAGAACACTTTAAGCGAAGAAATATTTTATACCATTGTAAAAAAAATGGCAAAACAGCTTAAAGAGTCTATGGAAGTGTATTATAAAGCAGGTAGAAAAGAATTGGCTGAAACAGAAAAATCTGAATTAAAAATTATTCAAGAGTATCTGCCAAAGCAGCTTTCTGAACAAGAGACTTTAAAGTTAATTAAAACTGTTATTACTCAAATTTCTGCAAAATCTATATCTGATATCGGTAAAGTAATGTCATTAGTTATGCAGCAAGGCGGCGGGAAAGTAGATGGCGGGATAGCGAACAGAATTGCCAAGCAATTATTGCAATAAATGGGATGGTTTTTAGATGGCCTTGCGCTCTCTTACATGCTTTTTAATGGTGTTATAGGATACAGCAGGGGCCTAGTAGACGAGTTTGGAAGACTAGTCACATTATTTTTATCAATTTTAATTTCCACAAGTAAAACGGTTTATTTTTCTAATTTGATTTTAAAAAACATGAGCATTGAACCATGGTCATCTACTTTGATTGCTTTTTGTCTAATATTTTCAGCGGTATTAATATTTGGAAGAATATTAACAAGGCTGTTTAAGATTGCTCTTTTATCTAAATCTAATATTTGGATGAATAATATATTGGGCTTCCTATTTGCTAATATAAAAGGATATTTTATTATTTCCGTATTTTTTTGGACTATTAGTATTTTACCTCTAGACAAATGGACAATCATAATTGAACAAAATTCAAAAGTAGTTCAAACTACCAATCATTTTAGAATTAGTATTATAAGTTTTTTTGGTTGGGAAGACCCTGTTTTCTACAGTGAAAACTTTTTAAGAAAGTTAATCCAGCCCTAATGCCAAAAATTCCGCAAAATACAATTGATAAAATTAGAGATTTAGCAGATATAGTTGATGTTATTTCTACAGAAATTGAGCTTAAAAGAAGAGGGATAAACTATTTTGGTGTGTGTCCGTTTCATGATGAAAACACTCCATCATTTAGTGTTTCTCCATCTAAGCAAATATATCATTGCTTTGGCTGTGGAAATGGAGGAAATGTATTTACTTTTATAATGGAATTTCAAAAATTAACATTTTTTGAGGCTATTAAATTTTTAGCGAATAAATACAATGTAGTTTTAGAGCTTACAAATAGTAATTCATCTTCGAATGAATATTCATTCTTAAAAAAAATTCATGAAGATTCTACTCTTTTATTTCAACAGAATTTATTTTCCGATGCTGGTAAAGACCCGTTACAATATTTAATGGATAGAAACCTTAGTGAAAGTGTAATAAGAAAATTTAGAATTGGATTTGCTTTTGACAGTTGGAATAACCTTTACAATAAAATCAGTTTCGATTACAAAGATAAATTTCAAAATATAATGAAAACCGGTCTGTTCATTCGCTCTGACAAGGGTACTTTTGATAGGTTTAGATCAAGAATAATATTCCCAATATTTCACCAATCTGGGGGAGTAATTGCTTTTGGAGGGAGAGATTATAAGAAGAACGACCTTGCAAAATATTTAAATTCTCCTGAGACAGCTATTTACCAAAAAAGCAATACTTTGTATGGTTTACATGTAACAAAAGATGATATAAGAAAAAAAGGTTATGCTCTTCTTGTGGAAGGTTATATGGATCTTTTACAATTATACCAAGCTGGAATAAAACCGGTAGTTTCAGTATCGGGAACTTCGTTAACAAAAAACCATGCTAATTTAATATCCAAACATGTCAAAAAAGTTATCTTACTTTATGATGGAGATTCAGCTGGCGCGAATGCGGTTCTACGTGCAGGCTTTATACTCCTTCAGGCTGGCATAGAGGCTTACGTTGTTCGCCCCCCGGACAGATTAGACCCAGATGACTGGCTATTGGAAAAAGGGCCTGATGCTTTAAAAAAAGCTATTCAAAGCCCTATGGAGTTTCTTGATTTCCACCTTGAATTTTATAAAGCAAAAAAACTTAGAGGTGTTCAAAAAAGTGATTATTTGCATGATATAATAGGAAATATTAAAACTATAAATGATTCAATCATTAAAAATGAAATAATTAGAGACCTTGCAGAAAAAATGAGAATACAAGAAGTAGATTTGTTGCAAATACTTAACTTGAAAAGAAACTTTAATAAAGCAGAAATTGTTGATGTAAGTCATAATTTATTTGAGTTCAAAACTAAATTACAAAGAGCAGAGTTAGAATTGATTAAAATTCTTATTAACTCAAATTTTAAGGCAAGAAAAGTGTTGAAAAAAAACATTGGCCTTAACTTATTTTCCCATGAGTTACTTATCAAGATTATAAGTAAAATACTTGCTGATGAAACAATTGAAAATTCTAAACTTGTAGAACATTTTCCAGAAAAAAAAGAACGCGAATTTATTTCGCAGCTTTTAATAGAAGGAGAAGATGAGGAGTATTCTGAGAAAGTCGTTGCAGATTGTATTAAAACAATTAAATCGATTGCTATTAAAAATAGAATTGAAGAGCTTAGGTTTGTTATTCAAGCCAATGAAAAATCAGGAGAAGGCACATCAAAAGAATTAAAAGAAGTAATGAAGCTTCAAAAAGAACTTATAGAGTACCGTCAATGAGGCATTGGATATTTGTATTGATATTTTCTACTCTTCTTGGCA
>JABGWJ010000091.1 GCA_018645565.1 bacterium
AAGATTAAAGATTGGTAAAACATTGTATTCCCTTACTATTCTTTCAGGTATCATGCCTAAGACTGATTTATCAACTTCAAAATGCCCAAGATCAACAGCGGGGATATGAAGTTGTTGGCTTAAAAATCGATTTCTTGTTTTTTCATCAATAAGTCCAGAACTGATTAAAACTTCACCAATGTAGCCACTATTTACTTCTTTAGCTTGTTTAAGTAAGGCTTGTTCAAGCTGTTCAGGTTCAATTATACCTGCTTCAATCAACAAGAGCCCTAGATTCTTTTTTCTAGTAATCGCCATTAAAAGAAGTATTCTCCATTCCACATATTTGTGAAATACCAATTAATAATATAATTCCCGCCACCAATAGTTTTTGTGAGGATTGTTAGGAGAGTCCCCGCGGCGATTGCTGGACCAAATGGAACCATGTGATCATCGCTTACTTCTTTTGCAATTAATAGAATTAAGCTCATGGAACCACCAAAAATAAAACTAAGAAACAAGGCTAAAAGAGAGAGTTCTGAACCAAGAAAAGAACCTAATACAAATCCAAGTTTTACATCCCCAAAACCCATTGCTTCTTTTTTAAAAATAAAGGTACCCATTGCACCCATTATGAATAAAGTACCCCCAAAAGTAAGGAAACCATATATGCCATCCATTATTGATATAGTTAATAAATTAAATGTGTGAGAGATTATAGAAATTATAAATCCAAAAATGATAAACTCATTTGGAATAACGAAGTGATCTACGTCAATGAATGTTATAGCGATTAACATGAAACACAACAACACAACTACCAAAAATTCATACGATGGGCCATAAATATTTAACAACATTAATGCCATCATACCACAAATGAATTCTACTAAAGGGTATCTAATACTGATTGGTGACTTACAATTTCTACATTTAGCTAAAAGTGCTATATAGCTCAATACTGGAATATTATCGTACCAGGCAATCTGTTTTCCGCATCCATTACATTTGGAGCGGGGTTTAATAATAGACTTATTATTAGGTAAACGATAAATAATTACGTTTAAAAAACTACCAACCACTAGGCCAATAATAACTGCATATACTTGCATGAATGGATAAAGTTCCTTAGCTATCATGTTCAATATCCTCATTATTTTTTTCCAGTAATGTAATTATATCTTTAAGCTGAAAAGGTTTTTCAATCATATCATCTGCATTGCTTTGCTTAAACATTTTATCAATAGCTGGTCCAGTAGTATTACTCATTATGATAATTTTTGTATCGGTATGTCTGTCATCACTTTTGATTAATTTAGATAGCTTAAATCCGCTCACGTAAGGAAGAAGGTCATTAACAATTATGACTTTAGGAGCTTCATTTCTTGCTCGAACGTATCCGTCGTAACCATCTGGTGCTGTTATGACTAAAAAGCCCTTATCCTTCAGCCCAGAAGATATATGGTTGATCGACTGCTCGTCACTATCAACAATCAAGATTGGTTGTGGCAATGATTCAGGCATAATAACTTAACCCGTTTTTATTTTATTTTGTTTTTACGCATAGTTCCGCTACTATGCTACTTACCTCGGTTGCCTTGAATATAATCACAAAATGATACATGGCAACAATGAAATGTATCAATTTATTACACCCTTAATTTTGTAACATAATTATATGTTTCATAATGTTACATTCAACATTTAATCGATATAAAACCATAATAAAATTTTATGAATTTTATTTTATGATAAATAAATTTGTTACAAATAAACTATGTATAAATATTTAAAAACAGCCCCTGATTTAAATAAGAAAGTTTTAAAGAATACAATTTTAAAGTTATATAAAAAGAACATAAGTGTAACGTTTTTGTACAATGATATAAATCAATTTCAAATAATAGTGATAGTGCCAAATACGATAACATTCGATAATGTGTTAGATGACTGATTTAATAGATTATTAGAACATGCGAAAAATTAGTAACATACTTAAAAAAAGAAGTAAATACTTGGCTCCATCTTTTAGTTTATCATATGATGAACCACTTTTTATTGAACGAGGTGAAGGTCAGTATCTTTTTGATCATGAGGGTAATAAATATTTAGATGCTATTAATAATATTTCTCATGTTGGCCACTGTCACCCAAAGGTTGTTGAGGCTGCTTACCAACAAAGTAAACTATTAAACACGAATACTAGATACTTACATGAATCGATACTGGATTATGCTTCTAATTTAATTGATAAACTACCTGAGAAACTGACTACATGCTTCTTCACAAATTCTGGAAGTGAGTCGAATGACCTGGCTTTGCGTATTGCTAGGTTATATAACAACAGTAAAGAGTCAATAGTAATGTCTGGAGCATATCACGGCCATACGAACTCTTTAATAGATATTAGCCCTTATAAGTTTTTTGGTTCAGGCGGAGGAGGTAAAAAAGATTTTGTTCATGTAGTACCTATGCCCGATGAATTTGCAGGGGAGCATTTGGATGCTGAAAGTAATTTTGGTGATTATTACATAACGGTTTTAAAGAATAAAATAGATAAAATAAAAAAAGATGGGAAAAAATTAGCTTTTTTTATGATAGAGCCAATTATGGGCTGTGGTGGACAAGTCATCATTCCAAGTGATTTTATGAAAGAAGCTTTTGTTTTAGTTAAAGAAGCAGGAGGTTTATTTATTGTTGATGAAGTCCAAATTGGATTTGGCAGGATTGGAACACATTTTTGGGGCTTTGAGATGAGTAGTGTGCAGCCAGATATAGTAACTCTAGGAAAATCAATTGGCAATGGGCACCCCTTGTCAGCGGTTATAACGACAAAGCACATCGCAGAAACTTTTAATAATGGAATGGAATATTTTAATTCTTTCGGTGGAAACCCTGTTTCATGTAAGATAGGGCAATCAGTATTGGATATTATTAAAGAGGAAGGATTACAAAATAATGCTCAAGAATCAGGAAAGTATTTATTGAATGGTTTAAATTTGTTACAACAAAAAAATAGTTTAATTGGCGATGTTAGGGGTAGAGGTTTGTTTATCGGTGTCGAGATCATTAAAAATAATAATAAATTAAGTCCTGATGCTATAGTAACTGATAAAATTGTTAATGCACTTAGGCAGAAAAGAGTTTTGATAAGTTCAGATGGTCCAAACCATAATGTTTTAAAAATAAAGCCACCAATGGTATTTAATATTCAAGATGCCGATTATTTATTGGAATCATTGGAGGCTGTCTTGAAAAAAATAATGAGATGAAACATTAATGAATAAACAATATTTATTTGTTTTTGGTATTTTGGTGCTAATTGGAACTCTAATTTTTTTGAAAAAAAACAAAAAAGAACCAATACTTGATTGGGAAAACCAATCTATTTTTCAATCAAATAGACAGCAACCCCGTGCGCATTTTTTCCCGTTTGAATCAAAAAAATATGCCCTTCTAAATAACCCTGAGAAGTCAAAATATTTTGAATCATTAAATGGTGATTGGAAGTTTTCTTTTTCAAAAAACCCTAAGGAGAGACCAAAAGACTTTTATCGAGAAGATTATGATGATTCTAAATGGTCTTCGATTAATGTTCCGGGGCATTGGGAATTGCAAGGGTGGTCAAAACCCATCTATCTTGATGAGGAGTATCCATTTCCGCCAGACCCTCCAAATATACCACATGATAGGAATGAGGTTGGTTCTTACCGAAAGTCTTTTCAGTATCCTGTTTTTTGGAGAGGCCGTGATGTTTTTATTAGATTTTCAGGTGTTAGGTCTGCTTTTTAT
>JABGWJ010000092.1 GCA_018645565.1 bacterium
AAGGACGTATTAAGCGTCGCATTGGTTAATATTTTAAACTTTGGTAAGTAAAATCTGAAACGAGTTGATTTTTATCAAATGTAATAATGACTGTAAGAGATTTAGATTCTGTATTTCTATCTGAATTTGATTGGACAGAATTTGTGGTTCCACCGAAGAGGAAAGTCCAAAACCCTCTTCCAAGTTGAGCTTGACCATATGTGGCTGAGGCATTGTTTGATAATGATTGAGATGTCCCAATTCTATCATAAGTCCATACTTCATCTCCACTAGAATTTTTTGTTGCTATATTTGGTGAACCTAATACTTCTAAGATTTCAGTTTGATTCATGCCTTTTTTAACCTGGCTTTGAACTTTTCCTAAGGTGAGTTTGTCTTTTTTCTCTACGGGGACTTCTATAATTATTGGTTCAGGAGGAGCGCAACTAAACATTACCATTATGAATGTAATAACCATTGAGAAATTTTTCATGATATTTTTGCTCCTATTATCATATTTGAAACATGAATCTATATCTCTTTGTTCCAAAAAAACTTTATTTTTTAAAGTTCGTTTGTTATGCAATGTATAGATCCGCCACTTAATTGGTATTGCGAAACAGGACATTCTTCTAAATTAATTTGCAATTTACTTAATTTTTTACTTGCAAAACTATTTGAATATTTGGCTGATCTTATAAGTAATCCTGGAGATGAAAAACTATTTACTGCTAATGAACCTAATTTATTTTTAGAGCCAATAGAATCTTCTTGACCTATAGATATTAAATCAACATTAAACTCTTTTGTTAATTTTTTTAAGCTTTTAGTAGATTTTTTTGATATGAGCTCATCACAAAAGACAACGGCTTTTAAATTTCCATATTTATCAAAAACAGTAGTAAAAACGGTATCTAAATGAAATGAGGAGGTTTCAATTACAATCAATTGATCAACATTTAAGAAAGAAGCAACTTCTTCTGCTCCTTTAATTGTATTTCTATTAATTCCACTAAACAAAATTTTATCTCTAGGGCAAAAATAAAATTCTCCACCTTCCGCATAAATATCATTTTTTGTGGGTAATTCTTTTAATTCATAGTTTAATTTTTCAAGATGATCTGCAATTAGTTTTGTTTCCGGCTGTCTGTGTTTTTGAGAAAAATTTAAAATTAGTGCTTTTCCATTCAAGTCACTTATAAAACCATCTCTTATAAAAACATAATCATAACCATATGTTGTTTTTTCTAATTTTTCAGGAAATGGGAATTCAATTACTTCAATTTTATTCTTTTTAAGTGTGTTAATTAAGTTGTCCCGCTCTTTGGTAAGTAAGGCTTGATTTGGAATCACCCCATTTTTCATAAATGGATTATCTTCGTAACTAATAATGCCCTTACCCCACCAAGGACTTTGTGGTAAACTGCTAATTGCTACTTTCATTTCATTGATTATTTAATTTTTCAACTATGAGCAAGTTATTAATTTTTTTCTTTATTTCATTTCTAGCCATCCTATAAGGAGCTAAATCTCGTTCTTCAGAATCCCAGCTATGGAAAGGGTCTTTTATATTCCAGTGAATTTTGGTTCTTCCATTAGGGAAGCTAGGGCAAACTTGGTTCGCTTTTTGGCATACAGTTACAATAATCTCAATATTTTCCTCTAGATAGTTATTGACACTTTTAGACTTTTGATTCTGTATATCTATGCCCCATTCTTTCATTACTTTGATTGCAGCTGGATGTACTTTGGAAGGGTTACTACCAGCACTTAAAACATCAAAATTTTCACTAATGGCATCTCTCATTAAGCCTTCAGCCATTTGAGATCGACAACTATTCCCAGTACAAATAAAAATAATTTTTTTCTTCATCTACAAATGATTAATTACAAATGAAATAAGCATCTCCACTGCTTTCTCTATTAATTGTGTAAATAAGGTCAAAGAGGTCAACCTTTGTATCAGAATTGACATCAACATTAGAATCAAAAAAATTATTGTTGATGATATTTTCAATGATTAATTGAGAATTGGCATTTTCATAGCAATTTAAAAACCAAATTCTCTTAATTAAAGTTGAATCTATAATGAACGGGTTAGGGATGTTATTTTGATAACTTGCAATAGCATATGTTCGTTCTAATTCTTTTTCATTAGCAGGGTCTTCTTTATGCCAAGTATACAAAGTTTCTTTCTGAATATCGAAGAAGCTTTGATCAGCTACATTATTATAGATGGTATAGAAATAAAATATACTTCTGGCTATATTCCCTTTTACGTCTTCTCTAGGTTCAAATTTCCCATTATCGTTGTCTACTTCAGAAAATTCATTAATATACTGGCTCGGTATACTCGTCTCATAATAATCTGATCTCCACCATTTATCTGTCTCGTTATCATTAATATCTGCGAAAGGTTTGTTTCCACGAGATGAGTTAACGTTTCCCCTGCAAGGGTAAAGATGATGCAAATCACTTTTTTGTGGTTCAGACCCTGCCCCCATACTTTGTGGCCAAGAATGTTCACAGTTCATATTAAGCGCATTAGTTTGCGGTCTTGGATCTTGAGAAGGATTTATTGTTATTGTATAATTAGTATAAATACCTTTCAAAGTATTATTGTCTTCTAAATCAATAACTGAATACATTTTGTCTCTGGCTTGATTATATCCAAGAGTTGAAGATGTTTTATAATTAGCTATTAAAAAATTAAAAAGATTTGTTTTTGTAGCACCTGGCCCAATTAAAGATTGAGATATCAAAATACTTGTGGTAATCCAGAGGGCTGTAATAATCTTATACATTCTGAATAATTTAAATTTATAATAATTAACAAAAAAGCATCGCATGAAAATATTTGACTTATTTTTATAACTGCACTATCTTGATTCCTTATAAAAAAATAATTGAGTAAATTTTATCATGGGAAACTTGCAACCTACATCCTTTTCTCCAATAATAAATGATCCAGTTGAATCGACATCTGGATTAACTATAAATGATTTAAATAAATATTTACCAGCGCTTCAAACTGTTGATGATATAATTATGAATGTAGACAGTATGAAAGAGGGAATTTTTTGGACCGAAGGTTTAAAAGGTCTAAAAAAAATCCCTGAAAAATCTATTGATTTGATAATAACAGAACCACCAAAAGAGCCATGGATAAATCTAAATAATAGAGGAGAACAATTAACGCTCCAAGAATATTATGACTGGAACCATGAATGGTTGTTAGAGGCTAGTCGAGTTTTAAAAAATACGGGTGGAATTTATTTATTATGCGATTGGACTCGCTCAAACATGTATAATGGCTTACTAAATGATAAGTTCATAATTCAAAATAGAATAACTTGGTACAATAGGTTAGCAAAGAATGATAATCAAAACCTGACATGGAAAAATCAGTCGGGTGATATTTGGTTTGCTACTAAAAATGAAGATTTTTTATTTAATAATAATGCTACTAGTTTAAAATCAGAAAGAAGACTGCTTTTAAATGATAGAGAAAGAAAAGCGCAAACTAATTTTTGGTTTGACATACCAGCAGCGACAAATAAAAATGCAAGATATTCAAATAAATTGTACTCAAAAATATTAGATGCAAGTAGCTTCAAATTAAAT
>JABGWJ010000093.1 GCA_018645565.1 bacterium
AAAAGGGTCAGAGTTAATAGTTAAAAAATCTCCAAACAGAACACCTCTTATCATGTTAGATATTCCAGGTACAACGGAAGGAAATATCTTAATGTATGGTCATTTAGATAAGCAACCAGAAATGGAAGGCTGGGAAGATGGATTAGGACCTTGGACACCTGTATTAAAGGACGAAAAACTTTATGGTCGTGGAGGAGCAGATGATGGGTATGCACTTTTTGCATCGATTGCAAGTGTAAATGCATTAAAAGAACAAAATATTAGTCATCCTAGAATCTTAGTTTTGATTGAGTTTTCCGAAGAGAGCGGGTCTCCTGATTTACCACATTACATGGAACTTTGTTCAGAGCTAATTGGAACGCCAGATTTAGTTGTTTGTCTAGACTCAGGAGCCGGTGATTATAAACGCTTTTGGACAACAACATCTTTGCGGGGCTTAATTGGTTTAAAGATGAAGGTTGAAGTATTAGAAGAGGGAATACATTCTGGCGGTGCTAGTGGGCATGTACCCTCATCATTTAGAATTGCAAGAAGCCTACTTTCTAAAATTGAGGATGAAAAAACTGGAGAAGTTTTGGTAGAAGAACTTCATACAGATATACCAGACTACCGCGTTAAAGAAACTGAAAAATTAGTCACCATTCTTGGAGATGAACTTGTGAAAGAATTTCCATGGAAAGACAAAATGAAACCTTCAACAGAGGATATAGCAGAAGGTGTTTTGAGAAGAACCTGGAAACCAGCTCTATCTATAGTTGGTTCTGATGGGCTACCAGCAACTGCAAACGCTGGAAATGTTTTAAGACCTTACACTACCCTACAGTTGTCTATGCGAATTCCACCTATGGTTGATCCCCAAAAAGGAGTAGATGCTATTAAAAGAGTATTAGAAAAAAACATACCTTATAATGCCACGATTGAACTGGATTTTGAGGAAGCAGCAGAAGGCTGGAATGCACCAGAAACAGAAAAATGGTTAATAGACGCTATAGAAAAAGCTTCAAATTCATATTTTAAACAGATGCCTGGTTCAATTGGTGAAGGTGGTACTATTCCTTTTATGGCTATGTTAGGTGAACAATTTCCAAAAGCACAATTTGTAATTACTGGTGTACTGGGACCAAAATCAAATGCTCATGGACCGAATGAATTTTTACATATACCTTTTGCAAAAAAACTAACATGTTGTATCAGCAGCATCTTAGCCGATTATAAATAAAACAATTATTTAAAAAAGCGAAAACCGTCTTCTTTGCGGTACTTTTTAATAGTTTTATCACCAGTAAAGTCTCCATGTTTATTATCTGGAAGCAATGCAGCTATTCGGCACATAAGCTCTCTACTATAACTTTCTAATTTCTTCATTTTTTCTTCTTTTGAACCTTTTATTTCAAGTGGTCCAAAAGATTTTCCAATGTTAATAGTAATTATAGAACTATTCCCTTTTAACATATTATCCCAGGCATATTCTCCCCCACTAATAGAAACAGGTAAAATTTTAGTGCTTGCCTTACTTGCGATAAAAACAGCGCCCGGTTTTGCTTCCGTAAGCACCGTACTTGTTATCCCCCCCTCTGGAAAGATGCCTAATATTTTTCCTTTTTTAATCGACTTCAAGGAGTCTTTTATTGTTGAGGGCCCTACTTTATTCCTATCAGTAAGAATAGCACCATATATCATCGGTGCGAAAAGAAAATGTGGTTCAATTCCCAATTCTTTTTGCATAATAAAGTCTATGGGCCGTCGAATTGCGTGTACTAATACAAAAGGATCAAAATACCCAAAATGATTTGATGCAAGAACAAAGGAACCTTCTTTGGGAATATTGTGTCTACCATTTACTTTGATTTTCCCAATAAATAGAGACAAAAAAAATACAATGTAAGTTGAAACATATTGTACCCAGTATGGTCTTGGTTTTATGGATTTAGGTAATCCAATATTCTCCATAAAAAAATTTTATTCTTTTATGTTTACTTAAAAAGGGAGATCGTCGTCGTCTATACTGGTACTTGGGGTGGGCGCTGTATTCATAGCACCCGCACTTGGAGCTCCACCACCTTGATTGTCTGATCTTCTACCAAGCATTGTAAAATTGTCACATCTTATTTCTGTTGTTTTTCGTTTAACTTGGTTTTTATCTTCCCACTCTCTCGTATTGAGGCGTCCTTCTACGTAAACCATTTGTCCTTTTTTCATGTATTCAGCTGCTGTTTCTGCTGGTCTTCCATATAAAACAACTCGATGCCATTCTGTACGATCTTGCATTTCTCCATTTTGGTCTTTCCATGCTTCATTTGTTGCAAGACTCAAATTTGTGACCGCTGTACCTTGTGGTGTAAACCTTGCTTCTGGGTCTTGACCGAGGTTTCCAATTAAAATTACTTTGTTTAAACTGTTTTTTTGCATTGTTGCTCCTTGCTATAAAAGAGATGTTTAATTCTATATATTAATTTTAACACTAAACCACAAACAAGTATAAACAAATAAGGGGCCCTTGAGCCCCTTATTTATATAAATACTAGATTGAAAGAATATTACTTCATCAGTAATAGTTTCTTTACAGAAACAAAATCCTTCGCATGAATCTTATAGATATACATACCGGTAGCGACTGGCGAACCAAATTCGTTTGTCGCATTCCATTGTATTTTATATCTACCAGGCTGATGCT
>JABGWJ010000094.1 GCA_018645565.1 bacterium
GCTTGGAAAACAGATTTAGTAAATGGAGATAAATACTATATATCAACAACTGTTTTTGCAGCCTTATCTGGCTACCCGAATATTAATGTCCCTATGGGCTTTATCGATAATGTACCAGTTGGAATCTCTTTTTACGGTAAAGAATGGAGTGAACCAAAATTGATAGAGATGGCATACGCTTATGAACAAAAAACAATGCACAGAAAAAAGCCGGAGTTTTTAGTTTCAGACTAATCATATTATATTTTTATTACATTAATATTTGATAGGCTTCATAAAAAAATCTTGAAGCCTAATAAATAAAACTACAAGGATTACAGAAAAAACTTGAACCATTAATATATATACAGGCCACTCTCCCATCAGAAAGGGACTAACTGAGTTTGGTATTTGACGCAAAAACATATAATTACTATCCAACACAATATTTATAAAGGTTATTATCCCAACTATAGCATTTGTGTACAAAACTACTTGAAAAATCGATTTATATTCCATTCTCATATCATATTTGATCATCATCCATAGAATAGCAAATATTAAAGCAGCATGGTAAGCTTGGCTGTAAAAAAAGAAAATCCTGAGTTCAAATAAATCACCATCAGGTGTCAAAATAGCATTTGTAGCGCCCACAAAGCCCCAATAAAAAATCAGATTAAAAATTTTTTGATTCCGATATATCAAATTGTATGCTGCTAAGTAAACACCTATACTACAGAGTTGTAAAGGAAGATCTTTAATAATAGAATAATGCCCAGTAAAAACTCTTACTATATCCTCGGAAAGATCAAGGAATATCATCAAAACAGATAAAGTAATTAAAAAAGTTTTGCTATCATTCATTATCCCAATTTTTTCATTATACCTTAGGAAGGTAATGAATAAAAAAATAATTGCTATTAAAGAAATAATATGGTCAAAACTGAAAAGTTTAAATATATAGGGTGGCATTATAAATAATTATTATTCAACATTTTGAAAATCTAAGAATCAAATTTAAAATGAAATACTATCAAAAGTTTTCTCTTTGTGGGTCATTATAGTCTTCTTTTCACTATCCATAAAAAAATGTAAAACATTTAACTGATCTTCGAAGGAAGAGAACAAAAATTTATTTTCAATACTAATATTCATTATGTTTCCCTCTATATCAGTAATTTCAAAATAACACCAAACAATATCACCCTCAAATTCCTTACCTACCCAGTTTGCATTATATTCTTTCCCATTTATTCTTAAATGAATAGTCTTGCCAATGTAATCAAAAATAAGACTATCTATTTTATTTTCATCTTTTTTGCTATCAATGAAAAAATTTGATTCATTAATTTGATTTATAGCTTTTTCTAAATCATTTGCAAAAACCTTCATCGACACTTCAATAGCCTTCGAACTACTATCATACTGAAATGAAAATATCGATGAATGAAAAGAGTGTGGAAATATAAAGTTATATAAAAGTAGAAAATATATTAGTGAATGTTTAATTTTATGTTTCATAGTAGATGTTAATCTAAATATAGAAATAAAATACTCAATATTTTCAAAAACAGAAAGGCCAGGATTGTTACTAAATAATTTTAAACAAAAAATATTTTTACTATTCATAACGTCTACATTATTTGCACAAATTGAAGATAAGTTCAAACAATTAGACCAAGAAATAGCAACCCCAAACTCATACAGAACTGCAGCTGGTTATCCTGGCCACGAATATTGGCAAAATAAAGCTGACTATACAATTGATGTAAAATTAAATGATGAAAATCAAACTGTATCAGGATTTGAAACAATAACATACGCAAATAATTCCCCAGATGACCTTAATTATTTATGGGTCCAACTCGACCAAAATGTTAGAGCAAAAGATTCAGACGCTTACAAGATCTCTACAGGAAAAATGAGAAATAAATTAAATTTTTCATCAATGAAACCAGGTTTTATATATGGAGATAAAGACGCTTTTGATATTCTAAATGATTTTGATGGTGGATTTAACATAGAAGAAGTGGTTGCGATAGATGGAAGAAAACTTAATTATGTAATAAACAAAACAATGATGAGAATAGACCTTGAAAAACCACTAAGGTCAAAATCAAAAACTTCAATTTCCATACGTTGGAATTATAAAGTTCAAGATAGAATGTTTATGGGCGGAAGATCTGGATATGAATTTTTTGAAACTGATAGCAATTATTTATATACGATTTGCCAATGGTTCCCAAGAATGGCCATGTATAATGATGTATACGGTTGGCAAAATAAACAATTTTTAGGAAGAGGAGAATTCACATTAGACTTTGGTGATTATGATGTGCGAATAACAGTACCAGCTGATCATATAGTTGCCTCTACAGGCGAACTACAAAATATGATGGAAGTACTTACAAAAGAACAAATTAATAGATACAAAACATCTAAAACTGCAAAGAGTCCGATGATAATAATATCACAGGGTGAAGCGATTAAAAATGAAAAATCAAGAAGCAAAAAAGTAAAAACATGGAGATATAAAGCAAAAAATGTAAGAGATTTCGCATTTACTAGTTCTAGAAAATTTATATGGGATGCTATGGGTGTGAAAGTAGGAAATCGTACTGTAATGGCAATGTCTTACTATCCTAAGGAAGCGAATCCTTTGTATGAGAAATACTCTACTCGGGCCGTTGCTCATACATTAAATGTCTATTCAAAATATACATTTAATTACCCCTACCCGGTTGCAATCTCGGTAGAGGCAGCTAATGGAATGGAATATCCTATGATTTGTTTTAATTATGGTAGGCCACAAGAAGACGGGACTTATTCTGAAAGAATTAAATATGGTATGATAAGCGTTATTATCCATGAAGTTGGACACAATTATTTCCCTATGATTGTCAACTCAGATGAACGACAATGGACTTGGATGGATGAAGGACTGAACACATATTTACAGTTCCTAACAGAACAAGAGTGGGATAAAGACTATCCAAGTAGACGTGGCCCGGCAAAGAATATTGTAAATTATATGAAAGGCGATAAAAATAATTTGATGCCAATCATGACCAATTCTGAATCAATCTATCAATTTGGGAATAATGCCTATGGTAAACCAGCTACAGCATTAAATATATTAAGAGAAACTATTGTAGGCAGAGAGTTGTTTGATTTTGCATTTAAGGAATACTCCAAAACATGGATGTTTAAACACCCAACACCAAGCGATTTTTTCAGAATTCTTGAAAATGCTAGCGCTATAGATTTAGATTGGTTTTGGCGAGGATGGTTTTATTCAACAGACCCCGTTGATATTTCAATTGATGAAGTGACGTGGTATACCTTAGATACTAAAAACCCCGAAATAGAATTACCTCTAAAAAAAATAGAAGAAGAAAATGAGCCCATTCAATCGTGGCAGGAAAAGAACGGTATTGAGATACAAGAAACAATTGTTGAAATAGATGAAGAAGCAAACGACTTTTATGATAAATATGACCCATATGAAGTATCAATTCTGGACAAGGAAGATTTCATCAAGTATCGAGATAGTTCAGTAGTTGAGAATCAAGAAAAAAAGATTTATAATTCAAATTTAAACTACTACGAAATAAAGTTTTCTAATGTTGGAGGCCTTGTTATGCCGATTATATTAGAACTAGAATACGAAGACTCTACTAATTACATTATTAGAATACCTGCAGAAATATGGAGAAAAAATAGAAAACAAATAACAAAAGTCTTTGCAACAAAAAAGCTTGTTAAATCTTTTAACTTAGACCCACAGCTTGAAACAGCAGATATTAACTTGGTAAATAATAACTGGCCTAAGAAAGTAATAAAATCAAGATTTGAGTTATATAAAACTAAAAAACACGGCAGGTGGAAAACCTATAAAGAAAATAAAATGCAACGAAATAACAGATCAAAAAATGAGGAAAAATCTATAAAAAAATAATATTCTAGCTAGAATGATACTCTTGAAGAGATTTTACTTTAATTTTATTCTTTGTTCTGATAGCACGTAAAACTGCATCTGCTGCTGATATAGTTGTAATAGCCATAATACTTTTTTGAATACATGCTTTCCCAATAGCTTCTTCATCGTACCTTGATTGTGGACCTAGGGGGGTATTTATTACAAGAGTTACCTCGTCATTTTTAATGCGATCAACAATATTTGGCCGACCTTCTCCAGCTTTAAATATTGTACTCGTAATCATTCCATTTTTGACTATTTCATGTGCCGTACCCGAAGTTGCTATAATATTGAATCCAAGCTCTATAAAGCCTCTGACAATTGGAATAATTTTAAACTTATCTTCATCATTTACCGAAATAAAAACTAATCCAGAATCTGGCAACTGAACTCCCGCACTTAATGTTGCCTTATAAAAAGATAAACCAAAGTTTTCAGATATCCCCATAACCTCTCCGGTAGATTTCATTTCGGGACTTAAAAATATTGATTCTGCAGGAAATTTATTAAATGGCAGGACGGCCTCTTTTATACAAACATGTTTTATAATATCCCACCTAGGAAGGCTTAAATCTTTCAACTTCTGACCAACAGATAATTGTGCAGCAATTTTAGCTAATGGAATATTTGTAGACTTGCTTACAAAAGGGGTTGTTCTGCTAGCTCGAGGATTAACCTCCAACACGTATAGATTGTTATTTTTATATGCAAATTGAATATTTATTAGACCTATCACATTCAATTCAATCGCAAGAATTGATGTTATTTCTTCAATCTCTGTAATTGTTTGAGATTTTATTTGATAAGGAGGAAGCACGCAAGCAGAATCTCCTGAATGTATTCCAGCTTCTTCAATATGTTGCATAATTGCACCAATGTAGACTTCTTCACCATCACAAAGCGCATCAACATCAAATTCATAAGCATTCTCAAGAAATTGATCAATTAATATAGGGTGTCCTCTCGTGACATCTGCAGAACGTGAAATGTAGTCAATTAGTTGATCTTGAGAATATACAATCTCCATAGCTCTTCCGCCTAAAACATAGCTTGGTCTAGCTAGAACAGGGTAACCAATATTATCAGCTACTTTAACCACTTCTTCAAGGCTTTTACCTGTACCATATGTCGGGCAAGAAATATTTAATTTATTTAAAATTTTACCAAACTTTTCGCGGTCCTCAGCTACATCAATATTAATAGGAGAAGTCCCAATAATTGGTGCGCCGGCATCGGCTAATTGATTTGAAATTTTTAATGGTGTCTGGCCTCCAAACTGGACTAACACCCCGTCGGGTTTTTCGAATTCAACAATATTCATTACGTCTTCAAATGTGACAGGCTCAAAATATAATCTATCTACTAAATCAAAATCTGTGCTTACTGTTTCGGGATTACAATTAATCATTATAGTTTTAAATCCGAGTTCTTTTAATCCAAAAACCGCTTGAACACAACAATAATCAAATTCTATTCCTTGACCAATTCTATTGGGCCCTCCACCAAGAATAATAATTTTTTCCCCTTGGATAGGCTGAATTTCATTTCCCTTATCGTAGGTTGAGTAACAATATGGTGTTTTAGCTTTGAACTCTGCCGAACAAGTATCAACTAACTTAAAGGAAGGTATAATATGATTATTCTTCCTTTTTTTCCTGATTTTATCAGTTGTTGATTGGGTTTGCCTTGCAATTTGCGCATCTGAAAAACCTTTTTCTTTCAATTCTAAAATTGGGACATCATATTTTTGATCACATAACATTTTTATTTGATGAAGAAACCAACAATCTATTCGTGTTATTTCATAAATTTCTTCAATTGTTTTCCCTGCTAAGAAGGCTTCTCTAATTTTTAATAACCTAAATGCTGTTGCAAATCGCAAACTAGTTAGGTCAAAAGACCTTGCCCTAATCAAGTCCGGATCATTTTCAAAAGCCCACATTGGCTCAAGACCATCAAGACCAACTTCTAGTGATCGAAAAGCTTTTTGAATTGATTCTCTAAAGGTTCGTCCAATTGCCATGGCTTCTCCAACGCTTTGCATCTGAACACCAAGGTGACCGGTAGCAGAAGGAAACTTTTCAAAATCAAA
>JABGWJ010000095.1 GCA_018645565.1 bacterium
AAAATGAATATCATTTTATTACAGCAATTTTAATTAATGTTTCAGATTCTTTTTTACCACTAAAATCTAATGGTTTGACCTCTAGATAACCAAAATAGATACCTGATTCGAGATTTGTAATATCAAAGTCCCATTCTGATATTTGAGTCCCCTCAAATTGAATATAATTTGAAAATTCATCCACAGATATCCCATTTGAATCATAAACTTTTAAGGCAATACTTTTTGCATCATATGTTTCAACTCTAATCTTAGAGGTCGATACATACTTAATCGGATTTGGATAGCAATATGCTCTTAAAATCAAATCGTCACTATTGGATACAGAACTATAGTTTAATTCTAATTTTCTTGAGTTTCTTATGTCACCATTTACATTAGTCCAACTATTGCCACTATCATTAGTTTCTTCATCAAAAACAAGAACACTATACCTAGTAAAAAGATGATTTTTTTGATTAATTGTATGAAAAAACATAATATTATCATTTTTTGAACTAGAAATAGATTGCACTAGTACCCCTTTGTGATCAAAAATAAAAATTTTACTCGAATCTAAAGATTTGACAATGATTTCGGGATAATCATTACCTACTATATCTTTTGCTAATACTTTACCAGAAGTTTTTTTATTTAATGGAAACCCAGACATCACATGGAGACTGTTATCATATGCTGTTATGGAACCTTCATCTTCAATTACTAGTGCATTTAACTTATCATTTAATGAAATGTCAATACCAATTAAAGAAGCAGTTGATATGTTATCTATTGATAAATTTTCTATGTTATCAGCTCTATAACTAACTAGATATCCGCTATCCCTATCCAACTTATATGAAGTGGTTTCGCCAAACACATTACTTTTATGGGAATTCCATTGATTTTCATTTAAATAAGAAATACTTGAAAAATCATCACTATATATAGGGTATGTCAACGAATCAATATTTAATGAACTAAAAAATTCTAATTTTTCAAAAGAATCAGAAAACTTATAATTTATTTTTGAAGTGCTATTTTCATTATATTCAAAAATTTCTAAAAAGAAATTGTCATTTACTTTTGAAAAACCAATAGTCAATTCATTTGAATTAATTTTGTGAAAATATTTTTTGGAAGTAGCACCAAAATTTGATGTAAACCAAAGTGAGTCACTGCCTCCGACTATAATATTATTTTCGAAACCTTCTGGCCTTATCCCCAACCTGTAAAAACAACTAGTATCTCTAAAACCATATGGTTTTAAATAGTTATAAATATTAAATGAAATTGTATCCTCAGCAGAACCAATATTTTCAAAAGACAAATAACTATTTGAACCATCATTTGAATTTGTATTCGGATAAGTTTGTGAATTAAATACCGGCAAAATACCTTCGTTTTGAGAGTTTGCTCTATAGTATTCTTGGTTTTCTGCAAACCACATATCTCCAAAATAACCAGCAGAAGGATCATCAAACATAAAAAACGAATCAAATCCTATATCCTGTGCACCATCAGACTCCTCTAAATCCACGCCTAGTTGGCTTAGGTCTTTATTGATTTCATATGAATTAATACCATTATTAATTAATCTTTCATCAATATGCCAAATAAGTAGACCTGATGCAGGAAGACCTAAATCATAGTTAGGTAGTTTAATAAGAACACCATTTTCATCTTTTTCAACTTCTACAGAGTCAACTAAACTTTTAATAAATGATGGGTAATCATTGGTATCTTGATATATTTTGTATCTTATTGAATCTATGCTTATTCCTGGTTTAAAATGATTGTTACGATTTTCAATCATAAAGTATTCAAATTCGTTTATATCAACTTTGATTAGATTATTTTCGCTTCTCTTAGGCAAAAAGACCTGCGAATTTGATGATATAGTGTTTGGAGTATCCCAGCCTGCATAGACTCTTGACCAGGGATCTGGAGGCGAAGGTATTAGACCCCTGCCATTATTAGAACCTTGGTCCATCAATCCAAAAACTCCAATTCTACTTTTACCATTTTCAATATCCCACAATGGCGGAAGACCTATTGCAAATCCAATCATTAGTGATAGTGTTCCATTTAAACCGAATTGATAATCACAAGGATCTGGCTCGCCAGCAAACATCGAACTGGAAATATCAAAATTTAAATGGTTTTGGGATTCAGGAAGAATTACACCTTTATTTAAGACTGTATTTCCAACGGAAATGCCGCTAGTACCCGTAGCTAATTCAATCATTTCAGAATCAATAAAAGTGGAAGGAATATCCTCAGGCGTTGGGTCTAAAAATGGCAATGAAAAGTCTTGACCTATTCCAGCGTGAAATACTAAAACTAAATCATAGTCAGAGAAATCTATTCCATCAATAGCATAAGCAACTCGCAGAGATTGTTCATAAAGTTCCACTAATCTCACTTCAGCTAAGCTGTCTTGGTTATAGGGATAGTAATAAGACATTTTATTAGGTAGTATATATGTAGAGTTATTTAAAGGCATGACGTTACTTGAAACCATATCTAAACCAAATTTTCCATATGAAGAAGATCTAAAATAATTATTTGCCGCTTTAAGTTGAGAATGAAAGTAACTATTATTATGAGGAGGAGGATCTATGTGATATAAATCGCAATCTATCCCCTCTATTGATTGAAGAAATGTACCATCACCCGTTGTGCTTTCTGTAGAATCGACCTGAAATTCTACCATTAAAGCACAGACCTTAAGATCACCTAATATTTCTGCATTAATAAAGAAGTGTGAGCTGACAAAAAGAATTATCAGACTTTTAAGAAAACGAAATTTCACAAGAACAACTAATATTCCATATTAAGTGAAAATCTCATTGTATTGGTTAATGGGTGTCCCGGTTCTCCGTAGGTGTATCCAAAATCAAAACCGTAACCAGCAAATCGAAGACCAATTCCAAAGGTAGGATTACTAATTTTTCCCGTTTTATCATAGTAATAACCAGTTCTTATAGCAAAATATTCTCCATACCAGTATTCCATTCCAAAATTATGGACCAATTTATCTAACTCATCAGATAAACTTCGATCATCACTATTCCCAACTTCTTTCTGGCCCCATTCATTATATGTACCCCAACCATCATCACCTGGGTTTACGTTATCGGTTTGTACCATCTCATTTGCGTCAGGCTCATTATTATCATTAATATCCATTGATTCATCCCAATTCCACCCACCAATTACTTTGTCACCATATTCTCCTGAAACTGCTTTATCAATATCCCCACCAAGAAACCAATCATCAACCCAGGAAGTAAACAATGCTAAATAAATTGGATCTGTGTGAGCAATCTCTATTTGCCCTTTTTTGTTGTAATCATTTCCAGGGCTCTGATTACCATCCTCATCATATCCACCTATATACCCATTATCATCCCAATCCATATCAGGGTAGGAAGCAACAAGAAGTTTGTCAACATCATAGACAATATTTAATTTATTAAATTCAGAATTAACAAGGCCATAATTAAACCCTAGAGTTAGATTTGTAGGCTGAGGATCAGCTTGATCAGGATCGATAAAGGATACTTTTGGTCCAATATTTGACAAGTTAAAACCAAAAGTTAAATTATCGATAAACCAGTCTTTATGCAGATAGCCAAAATCAAAACCAAAATCTAGTGAAGTTCCTTTTCCTTTTTCACTTCCTGCCCCTATCTCCACAAGATGTTGATAAGAAATTTTCGCATTAATACCGAATGATTTCTTTTCGGAAATTAAAGCTCCATATGACATTGAAAAAGCGGTCATATAACTAGTGAAGGTGCCTAATTCTTCACCTATTTCACTCGTCCTAACTTGCTCCCCTAAATTTAGAAAAATGACATGTCCACCAAGGGTTCCAAGTTTATCATAATGCTTTCTAAAGCCTAAAAATTCATAATACATATCATCTGCTAAACCAGGTAACCAGTTAACGTGCATTAATGCTGTTTCAGATCCTTTCAAAAACCCGAGCCCTGCAGGGTTCCAGTAACTAGCATAAGCATCATCAGCAACTGCAACCTGAGCTTCGCCCATTCCACCAGCTCTAGCACCGGGCGCAATTAAAAGAAAAATTGCCCCAGCCTCGCTCTGGGCGGGTAAAACATTAATAAAAATTTGAAGTACAGATAGTACAATAAAAAAACGCTTCATTGGAAGTCTCCTAGATAATGTAAATTTAATATTATATGACCTCATTTAATGAGGATAAAAATAGCGTTTATTTAATAATAGTACTCCTGATTATTGGACAGTGAATATATTCAATCAACCAACGTTCTGTCAAGATATGTTTATCTTCCTTTTTTTCTAATTAACCAGCCAGAGAGTTAATGGCGGAAAATATGTAATCACAAGAACTGCAATTAAAAGAACGACAAAATATGGCAATGTTGACTTATATATAACAGGCATCTTTTCTTCAAATCGATAAGCGGATAAAAATAAGTTCATTCCAACTGGAGGCGTTAGGTACCCAAGTTCTAGGTTTGCTATAAATATGATAGCTAAATGAATTGGATCTATACCATAATGTATACCTAATGGCGCAATAAGCGGTACAACAATAATAATTGCACTGAAAATATCCATTAAACAGCCGATTATTAAAAGAAAGATGTTTAAAAGGATGAGGAAAAGATATTTTGAATGGACTATATCTTTCATAAATGCTAGTATTGTCATTGGAATCTGTGCATCAACCATATAACTAGTGAGCCCCATAGCTGAGCCAATAATAATTAATACACCACCGACCAAAGTAGCACACGATATTATTATTGAGGGAATTTCATAAAGATTTAAATCTTTATATATAAATGTCTCAACAACAAAAACATAAACAACAGTAAATGCAGCAGTTTCAACAAGTTTAGCATGTCCTCCAAAGATGCCATAAAGTACTATAAGAGGAATGAATAATTCCCATTTTGTCACCCAGCAACTTCCCAGAGCATTTTTAACATTAAATACATCTTTCTTATTTTCTTTCACCTCTCCAGAAAGATAAGACCAACCTGATAAAATAATTATTAAGAATATTCCAGGTATAATACCTGCTAAAAATATACTTTTTATTGATATCCCAGCTGTTACACCATAAAGGATGAGAGGTAAACTAGGAGGAAAAAGTAGCCCAATTGAACCAGACGCAGTAATCAAGCCAAGAGAAAAGTTCTTACGATAGCCATCTTTTGATAGCATTGGAAAAAGAAGCCCGCCTAATGCAAGAATAGTTACACCAGATCCTCCAGTAAGAGCAGTGAAAAAACCGCAAATAAGTAGCACAATTACTGGAGTACCGCCAGGCATCCACCCAAATGATGCTTTAAAGACATTTATAAGCCTATCAGAAGCTTTACTTTCAGCTAAAAAGTAACCAGCTAATGTAAATAATGGTATGGTTGCTAAATGAGGTGACACAACTATCCTATATGATTCAGCAATCACTGCAGATATTGGAACATAGTCATACCAGAAGAAAAGAATACCAAACCCAGATAAAACTATAAATATGGGAGCTCCGTTAATAATTGATAAAAGAAGCAAAAAAGAACTAAATATTAGTATGAATGAATTTTCTCTAATCGAGTCCTGAGATATCAAAAAAATAATTATAGAAAGCATTGTAATGAGTCCTCCAAGGGAAAAAATATTTCTTTTCATCTTGGATATTAAATGCATAAAAATAATAAAAAACCCTGCTGGTATCGCAGATTGAAAAAGCCACCGGGGTACGTTTGGAGCAACGAACGCAGGATTTTGAAATGATAGTTCGACTAAAACTAAATCCGTACTGCCAACAATTAATAAAAATGTTATAAATATAGATACCCATCTAGATATGTGAACCAAAAAACCATTTTGTTGAACATCAAACAATGAGCTATTTGATAAAGATAATAATTTATCCTGTCTTGATGCTATTATTGCACCACTAAACCCAATTAATAATGTTAAATGCGAAACCAATGTTTGAGAAGCTGGTATTTTTGGAAATTCAGTAAAAAAAGGACGAATTATTTCTCTAATAATTAAATCTGAGAACGGAAGGGTTACCAAAAAGATAAAAACAGTACAAGCAACATAGTTTTCTATTTTATTGGTAGTTCTCATTATTAATTTTTATTTTTTATTCATGGAAGGCATACCACTTTTTAAATCCATTACTCTATCAAAAATCTCTTCCTGAACTATATTACCTCTAATTAATGGGTACATTGATTCAACTAATTCATTCCATTCATCAACTTGGCCTTGGTTTAAATTATTAACTTTTAATCCATACTCTTTCATAACCTCGACTGCGTCATCTTCTTCTTTTCGATTGTTTAGCTGGTATTCTATACCAATTTCTTCAGAAACTTTTAGCATAGTCTTCTGATATTTTGGTTTTATCCTATTCCATATTTTTAAATCTATCACAAGAGCTGCTGTTAAAATACCCCATTTCATATTTAACATATTTTTGGTAATACCAAAATATTGATTTGCTGCAACATATAAAGGCGGAAATGGCATAGCGTTTACAAGTCCCGTTTGTAAGCTGGAATGTACATCTGGAACGGCAAGCGGCACTGCGTTAAACCCAGCCTCATCATATAATTTTGCAGTTTTATAATCACCTGCCCAAGTCCAAATTTTCTGAGATTTTAAATCTTGAGGCGTAAAAATAGGATTTGTGGTAAACCAATACACCCATCCAACATCTACCATAGTCAAAACTTTGACCCCATTTTTTTCCGCACCACTTATAAGATCATCTTTGATTTGGTCTCGTATATAGTCTATATCTCCATACTCTTGAAAAAGCAATGGAATGAAACAATAAGTATATTGTGGGTTGATTTCTGTTAAGCCTTCAGCAGAAATAGCTGCACCATGAATTTGACCGATTTTCATTTTTCTTATCATATCACGCTCATCGCCGACGATACCTCCAGGATAAATTCTTAACCTCACATTGCCATTCGTTTCTTCTGTCCAACGTTCTCCCATTTTTGCAATCAGTGAGTACCAAGGAGTGCCTTCAGGCGCTAATGTTGCCATCTTGATAATTGTCTTTCTAGCAAAAGAAAAATCTGTCAACATTAACAAAATTGATATATATATTAAAATCTTATTCATATCATATAGCCTTTTTTTAATAAAAAAATTCATCAATATTATCTAGTAACCACTCAGCTCTATTTTTACTTATTGTATTTGTAAGTTGAAATTCTTTGGCAGATTTTGTGTCTATCTTTAATGCTTCATTTAATAAATAAACAAATTCATCTCTGTTTTGCCTGGTTTTTGAGACTGATTCCGCATAGGTAATATACGGTCCCATATCTTTTCCATTAGATGCTTTTACAGCAGATTCAAATAAGTGTTTTGAAACAGAGTCTGCTTCTTTGGAAGTCAGCAATGGGTTATTCATTGAATATGTTATTAAAGCAACCAACGCAGCGCCATTATTCCAATCGGGATCCAAAGCGACTATAGAATATAATAATTTCCCAACTCTAGGCAGTTTTATAATCCACTCAGGATTTCCACTACTAGAGCTTATTGCACCTCCATAGGCTGCAGCAGTCCAGTATAATAATTCCAAGTCACTTTTTTCCATATCAACGTTTGGTATGTTATCAGTGCTAGAGTTAGCGTCGTCGCATAACCATTTATAATAATTATTAAAAAGATAACTAATCGAAGAATCACCGTAAGAAACAGCATTCTCAAAATATTGATGAGCTTCTAATTCAAAAGCTTTCGCTTTTGAATAATTTTTCAACATTAAACGATCAGATAGTTCAATTAAAAAACCGAACGCATAGGTAGTAAAAGCTTCAACTCCCTTTATCTTGTAATCAATATTGTTAGGATCTTTTTTTAATTTTTTTTGGACGTTATTTAGAGCGGTTTTTTTGTATAAATGCCCAGCAACATTAGGAGTTTTGTCCAAAACATAGACCGTAGGGCTGCAAGAACTAAAAATTAAGATAAATGATAAGTGAAATAATCCTTTAATGCGAAAATTCTTTATAAATCGGATATGATTCACAAAGATCCTTAACGTTTAATTTCACTTTTTTCAGGTTATCATCACTATCGGGATTATTTATCACCATATCAATCAACTGCGCTACTTTTTTCATCTCCTGAGTACCCATATTCCTTGTAGTAATTGCGGGCGTACCGACCCTTATTCCACTTGTGACAAAAGGACTACGCTTATCAAATGGTACCATATTTTTGTTAACAGTAATACCTGCTTTTTCTAACGCTTTTTCTGCAGCTTTACCTGATATATTTTTATTTGTTAAGTCAATTAGTACTATATGTGTATCAGTACCACCAGAAACAATATTGTAGTCCATTTCAATAAATTCTTGAGCCATTACTTTAGCATTTTCTACAATTTTATTTGCATAAACCTTAAAATCACCTTTATTCGCTTCTCCGAAAGCAATAGCTTTTGCAGAAATTATATGCATCAATGGCCCACCTTGCATACCCGGCATTACCGCTGAATCAAGTAGCTCTGATATCATTTTTGTTCTGCCAGATTTTGGAGCAATTTTCCCCCAATTGTTCTCTTTATCTTTTCCCATCATGATAATTCCGCCCCTAGGACCTCTTAAAGTCTTATGAGTAGTACTTGTAATTACATCGCAATATGGAACTGGAGAAGGATGAACACCTGCAGCAATTAAACCACTAGGATGCGCAATATCTGCCATTAAAAAAGCGCCAATCTCTGCTGCGATTTCATGAAAAATTTCAAATTCAACAAACCGCGGATAAGCACTGCCGCCACAAATGATCATCTTAGGCTTATGTTCTTTAGCTAACGCTCTTACATTATCAAAATCTACACGTCCAGTATTTTTATCAACCTGATAGTTCACAAAATTATAGAGCTGACCTGAAAAGTTTACTGGGCTCCCATGAGTAAGGTGACCCCCATGTGCTAGATCGAGCCCCATGACAGTATCACCAACAGAAAGGAAAGTCATAAAAACAGCCATATTTGCTTGAGAGCCCGAATGAGGTTGAACATTACCATATTCAACCTTAAAAAGGCTTTTGAGCCTATCTACGGCTAAGTTTTCAGCCTCATCTACATGAACACAACCGCCATAATACCTTTTACCGGGATAACCTTCGGCATACTTATTGGTCATTATACCTCCAGCGGCTTCTAAAATTGCCGGGCTCGTAAAATTCTCAGAAGCTATAAGTTCAAGTGTATTATGCTCTCTTTCTTCTTCTCTTTGTATAATATCATATAACTCTGGATCACTATGCTTAATATAGGACATTTATTTTTTCCAATTTTTTTCTGGAGAAAGATTATCTGTTACCCAATCGTAGCTTGCGGTAGTAGTCCGTATTACGCCTGATCTTTTTACTTTATCTTCAGCCATAAACCATTGAGCTTTGCCATATAGCAAATCTTTTGCATTGTCTTTTAGATACTTTAATCTATTAAATCCTCTGTAGTTCATTTCATTAGCTTTAATAAAATTATCATGTGCAAGTTTTGCTACAATTCTATCATCGACGGTTAAAGGGTTGTTTTTTAGTGACTCCCAAGCTTTATAAAAAACTTTACCTTTTTGACCAAAACCATTTCCACTGTTATCAATTAGGTTTACAGATTTATCAGCCCAGCGAAGAGCCTTTCCATAATTTTCAATATCAATGTAAATATCTGAAATAATTATAGCAACTCGACCATCTCTAGGATCAATTTTAAATAATGATTCATAAGCAGACGCTGCCTCATCTAAGTCATCGGCTTCCCAAGAAACTTTTCCTAATTTCTGATATGCCAGTTTACTAGTTGGTTCTTTTGAGATAATTCTTTTAAGAATATCCATAGCTTCGCCTGCTCTGTCAGCCTTTACGAGTCTATCAGAATAATCAAGACCATAACTTATATTGTCAAGGTTGTCCGAGTAACGTTTTTCATAAACTTCTAATGGATTTTTCCCACTATTTTCATAAGCAATGGCAAGCTCACTCTGAGCAACATCATTTGTATCATCAACTTTAAGTATTTTTCTGAGAACTATTATCTGATCGTCATAATTACCCTGATCTTTATAAATTTTTGCTAGATCATTTAGAATACTAATATCATTCGGCGCTATATCTACCAAACGCTCATATTCAATAATTTCTTTGTCTACCTTGCCCTGTCTTTTATATGCATATGCCAGTTGTTTTCTTAATTGAACATTTTGAGGGATTTTTTGTAGACCATCTACTAGTACATATTCTGCACTATCAAATCGGCCAATTTGTGTATAAGCAAATGAATAATACTGATATATTTCTTCAGGTGGAGCATAAACTGCATTCCATTCATCACAGCTTAAGTCTGTAATTTCACTGTAGATTCTAATTGTTTGCTTCCAGTCACGATTACGATAATATTCAGCAGCGCTACTCATTAAACGAGGGCACCTGACATCTCTTAGCGAATCTAACTTCGCTTTTTCTTTTGCAAAATCCATGCCTGAACCATCTTTTGGAGGAACACACATTGAAAAAACAAACAAAAATAACACTGTAAATAAAACTCGATTCATCAATAACTGCATACTATCGTTGTCTCCTTTTTATAAACCATATATCAGCAATACTTATTCCTATTTGAAATCCTCTAAAAAGCTCTTCACCAATATAACTATTCGAATGATCTTTTAAACTGGAATGGTAGGTAAAATCTATCTGATTACCCACTGTTTTAAATTTATATCCAAAACCTAATGAAAAACCAATTTCTGAAATATTATTCTTATCGTCCGACCTCATGAGGGAAACATTATTAAACTCATCAAGAGTGTAAGAATTAACAGAAAAACCAGAGCGAAAAGTGAAATTATTGAACAATTGAAATGATTTTTCATATGGGAACCAGACAAGACCCAAAGAAAAATGGTCGCTATTAATTATTCTATTATTAAAACTATTCGGCATTTCATTTTCAAAAGAAGAATTATCTTTATTCCTTTCAAGCTCTAAGGATAACTGCAACCTATCTAAAAATATTCTTGATACTCCAACCCCAAATGAAGATGGCTTATGAATATCAGTTAGCCTCTTTGTTGATGGACTAGGAACATCGTTGGGCTCAGGGAAATCATACCCTGGGTTCAGATAATCATAGACAAGATCATGATATCCATTTTTATTTTCGTCAAAATATGGATAAAGCTGTGTACTCAAAGCTTCCAGAGGTTTAATAGAAAGCTTGGATTTAAAATATAGATTTATTGCATTAAATTTATGTTCTGCAAACAATAACGCATTAATACCCGAAAAATTCAATCTAGAAGATAATGTATATGGAATTTCATCAATATTTAAATTATTACTCTGCCTAGAAGAACCAAAAAGAAGTTGAAACGTAACACCTATGCTTGTCTTAGGGAGAATTAATGAAGCTGCGGATAAGTTAAAAGCCATTATACCCCCAGCTTGTTTATATTCTTTTGCCATGGAAACTGAATCTCCAAAAATGATTAATTCAGAATTTAATGAATCAAGTAAATCGACCTTTTGGTAAGAATATGGATGAAGCTCAACACCTAAAGCATGCTTTCGCTTTATAGGAATAATAAGTTGTGCAGATTGCAAATTCGAATAGCCATTTTTGGAATTATTTTTTATTGTTGACTCAAATCCATTGTAACCAATGGATAAAAAAGTAAACTTTAAATTTGACCATGTAGTTGGATTTGATAGAGAGACATGACTTCTGTAAGAAGGAATCATGCCAAGAGAACTATTTCCGCCAGCAGAAGCGGAAGACCATTGTTGAAGACTACCTATTCCATAACCATTAGTAGGCCCTTGCGAAAAACATATTGATATAAGTAATACTATTATAAGTAATCTATCAAGGAGAAACATAAAAAATCTCCAAACGATTATTTATATTATCTAAATCAAAAGACAAACTATCAAATAAATCATTGCTCATATTTGAATACAGTTTAAAACCAATGTTTTTAATAGAATCTGTCATTAAAATAGATTGAAAATATGATTTCAAGGGGATTTGAAGCTTTCCATTTGCTGTTGTTGCAGATGAATAATGCTGCCCTAGGTATTCATACGGATCTAATTCAAAAACCTGAGAAGCTGTATCAATTGCCACTTTGAGCGGATCCATTCTTACAGAAAAAGATTTTAAAGTATCATTAGTATTATCATCTTTTTGATATAATGATAAGTTGGCATAACGAATTACAGAATATGGTGGCAATGAAAGAGAATCAAAGGGTATATTAAAGATTGACCTATATCCCCTAGCTCGACTGATAAAAATAGAATTATCTACATTAATAGCATTATACACATTTTTAATTATAGATAAGTCTTCAGAAACGTATACAATTCTAGTGAGAGTGTCAATGATAGTAGAATCTGAGCTAGGATCAACCACATTTCTATAATAAACCTCTATCTTTGGATCGAGGCTTCCAGAGTTATATTCTCTACTAAATAGTTCTGCAAATGATTCACTTGCACCATAAGACAAAGCAAAGGTACGATGTAATTTAGTTGTATCAATTAACGACTGAGAAATGTTGTTCAAATTCCATGTCAAAGAAGTTTCTTGAAATTGACTAACAGTATCAGATGTATCAATAACAACGTCAACTATAGGTGAACCTAAATTACTCCATGCCGAGAAATCGATATCAGTCAAATCAGCTAAAGAACTATTCTTTTCATCAAATATTGAATCATTTGAAAAATACAATTTCAGATTATTATCAATCGGAATAGAACTATCTCCAGAAAAAACTTTTAAAAACAAACTATCCACAGTCACAGTTGAATCAATAAAAGTACTCCAACCAATTGTGGAAAATTTTAAAAGCGAGCTTGTAAAATTGAAACCATTTTGGTTGCCAATATATAGTTTATTGTAACCACCAATATCTGGAGAAACCTGGTAATTAAAAGCTGTTATATCGCTGGAAGTAATTAATAAAGTATCAATAGATTGGTTGATATTAGAAAGATCAGATTGAATTGGTTCCTCTGAGCAATTTGCAAAAAAAAGTAAAAGGCCACACAAACCTATCGTAAATAAGAAGCTGGTAAATTTCATTAATTTCTAACCCAAGATAGTTTAAGAAGTTCCAAATTTTTTATTATAATTAGTAGTAATGTAGTAGCCAAAAACGTTTGGTTAATTGATGCTCTCTTTAGATTTAGTCTTTGATAAAAAAGTAGTCGCTAAATAAATGATTTATATATTTTTACTTCTTAGATGTGACATCGAAAATAACTTTCTCTAGAGACTCAGTCATTGCCTCAAAATCTATATCGTCAGAGTCTTTTTGATCAAAAACTGTAATTTTGTCCTTGTTGTCCTTAAAAGCAGACCTTTTAAGCAAATTTGTAGATATTTTTTCACCTGGTCTATTCATTACTAAAATAGCATCCGCGCTGTAACTGGCAACATCATATATATTTAATTTTGAACCTTTAATTTTGGGATCAATCTCAATTCCCAATTTAACAAGTTCCGCCCTATCTACTTGTGAATATTCATCTTGATCATGAACTACTAGAACTGTTTTAATTTTTTTGTAAAAATCGCTTATACCTTCATATTCATTCTTGTAATAATTGGGAATTAGAGCTGATTGCCAGCCGTTACAAACAAAAATGTCTGGAACCCAAAAAAGATGAGGAAGCGTACTGATTACAGCTTTAGAAAAATATGCATATCTCTCAACATTATCCATTAAGATTCTGCCGTTTTTAGATTTATACAATAAATTTGTCAGAGGCTGAAACCATTTCTCATTCTCGAGAAAATAAACTTGAACTCTAGTCTTAGGAATAAATGCACTCTTAGCGCTTGCAGATTCTGCTTCTCCACAAAATTCAAAAGGAATTTCTCTTAATCTGATAACCTCTCTAAGTATATATTTACGTTCACTAATAAAACCATATTTTGGGAGAATAGTTCTAATGTCATGACCTAATTCTTGAAGCATTGCTGGAACAACAGTTGAGAAACTTGCAAAATTTGACACATTTGCAAATGGAACAATTTCTGTAGTGCTAAAGTATATTTTTTTTGGTTTTGGCATATTTTATTTCTTGTATCTATTAATCTAGGGATAGCTTTCTCAGTGCGTCTTTTGCTTTGGGGTAGTATTCGCTGCCAGGGAAGTAATCAATTAATCTTTGAAACTCTTGCTTTGCTTTTTCAATACTTCCCATGCTTTGATATGCTAGTCCAAGTTTTAGTTGCGCATCATCGTCTTTATCTGTACCCGCATAATTAAAAACTTTCACAAATTCTCCAACGGCTCTTTTAAAGTCTTTTTTTGAATAATAACACTCAGCAAGCCAATATTGACAATTATCAGCTAAATCATTTGTAGCATCAGAACTAAGCAAATCTGCAAACCCTTTTATAGCACTGTCGTATTCTTGATTTTGAAAAAAGCCAAGACTTTTCATGTAATGTTTTTTGTACTTTGCCGCATTAAACTGCGGCTCAGTAGCAGCAATTGAACCTGATTTCATTTGAGACATTTCATTATAACTATTAGTAAGAGTAACAATTTTGTTTTCAATCATAATTAGTTTGTTATATATCTCAAGAGATGTGCTATCCATAAATTTAGCTTGATTTTCTAACTTAGCAATTTTGTTATTTAGTGTATTAATCCTCTTCATCATAACAATAGTAATTGAATCTTGCTGAGCCTTACTACTAACAGATTTTCTAAATGCAGACATTAATTCTGGCAGAAGGAGTCTATCATTAAATTCTAGAGAATCTACCAATACTCGAACCCTATCTATTTTAGCATTAAGTCTCCTTAATTCTTTGTCATAATTTTTGGAACTTTGAGAAAATATCAATGAACTGTTAGTAAGAATTAGAATGAATAAGAAAATAATTTTGAATGATTTAACCATATGATTACCAATTTTATTAAACAAAATTTGAATTTGAATTTACCCGATAAAAAACAGAACAACAATATCTTAAAATTTTATCATCAATCAGAATAATTAATACTAAACCTCATAATTAGCCCTATCATCAGATAACTTGTAACAAGAAACGTCCCCCCTGCTGAAATAAAAGGAAGCGGTAGGCCTTTTACAGGGATCAAACCAACGGTCATTGCAGTATTCACAAAAACGTGAGCCAAAAGTATAGAGCCTAAGCCGATAAGACTCAAGCTTGAAAATTTATCTTTTGACAAAAAAGAATTTCTAATTA
Organism: bacterium; assembly: GCA_018645565.1. GTDB lineage: Bacteria > Fidelibacterota > Marinisomatia > Marinisomatales > UBA1611 > TMED80. The sequence goes on from JABGWJ010000095.1 coordinate 15,266, forward strand.
CGGAACTAATCAAATACCCAAAAGTAATCAAAATAACAACTATGGCTATAAACCCTAGTTCTTCTCCTATTACAGACAGGATAAAATCAGATTCTTGAACTGGCAAAAATTTTAAATGAGTTTGGGTGCCCTCACCCCAACCTTTTCCAAATAAACCCCCTGAACCAATAGCAGTTTTGCTCTGTATAATCTGATAAGCAGCTCCTAAAGGGTCCTTTTCTGGATAAATAAATGTCAATACTCTATTTTGCTGGTACGGATTGAGCGTATCCCAGATTGGTCTAGACAGCAGACCAAAAAATATATTACCAAAAAAATAACCAGCACCAAAAATAATTTTTGTATTTGCATAAAAAATTACTGATGCAATAATCAAAGCCCAGATTGAGAAAGCGATGACATTAAAAGCGGTTAATATTGAAAATACAGGCGCAACTAATAAAAAAAGATAAAAGGGCCTAGCTCCGGACCAATACAACATTGGAAAAATAACACTCACCATTACCAAAGCAGTTCCTAAATCTGGTTGATTTAGGACAATTAATGCTGGAATTAATGCAATTAGAATTGGAACTATGATGGATTTAAAATATTGAATATTTATAGTATTATCAGATAAATACCTAGCCAATGCAAGCACAGAAAATATTTTAGCAAATTCACTTGGTTGAAAATTAAAGGGCAGTCCAATATTGAGCCACCTATAAGTACCAGCATGAGCAACACCAAAAAATGGAAGTATTACCAAGATTATCCCAAGACTATAAATCACATAAGCATATTTATGGATTAAGTACTTTGGCATAAGAGAAGTAATAAAAAAACCCGAAAATGCTAGAATCAAGAAAAACAATTGTTTGTAAAACGGATTTTGTACGATAGATGGACTTTGATAAGAAATACTACTAAGTGCGACAAGACCGATAAAACTTAAGAAAGATGCGGAGAAAGCTATTTTCCATGGAGCTTCACTAATATTGAGTTTTTTTAAATTAATCATCTTGATGCAAATCCAGAATTTTCAATTATTTTTTCAAAAACTTTCTTTGCCATGGGGGCTGCAACTGCTCCACCAGACCCTGCATTCTCCAACAAAATAACTATTGAATACTTTTCCTTGTTATAATCGGCCCAACCTACAAACCAAGCATGATTTTCTCCATGCGGATTTTCTGCTGTACCCGTTTTTCCATAAACTAAAAAATCATTAAACTTTGGATCTGATTTTTTCCCAGTTCCATTACGACTTACTATTGCAGATCTTAGACCATCATGTATGTTATTCCATATTTCTGAAGATAGTTCAGGCTTTACATTTTGAGGTAAATTATCAACAAATACGAAATGACTATTTGGCGACCTACCTTTTGTGGATAATAAATTAATATAATTTAAAATTTGGATTGGAGTAACTAAAAGCTCTCCCTGACCAATAGCCAAATTCAAAAGAACACCCCTACTCCAACCATACTTTCCATATCTTTTTGACATATAACCTTTATCAGGAACTAGACCACTAGCCTCGTTAGGTATATCTATATTTGTCTTTGAACCAAATCCAAATTGATTGAAAGTGTCGTACAAATTTTTTAAATTAAGTTGAGTTACAGTCTTGTAAAAATAGACATCACAAGACACTGATATTGCTTCTACTAGATTTAGATCGCCATGTCCATCAGTGAACCAACAACCAAAAATCCTGTCACCAAACTGATAAAACCCTGGACAATGATGCTTATTGTTTTTATCAAAATTATCTTGTTCTAGCAGTGCTGCCTGGGTAATCATTTTGACTATTGAACCAGGTATGTATGTACCTTGTATATATCTATTAAGAAGGGGTTTATCCGGGTTTGTGCTAATATTCTTCCAGTTAGACTCTGTTATTAGTCCAGTAAAAAAATCAGGAGAGTAATCAGGCGCACTTGTCGCTGCTAATACACCACCAGATAAAGGGTCTCCAACTAATATAACACCTCTCTTATCATTCATTAAGTTTTCGCAAAACAATTGCAGCTGCAAATCTATTGTAGTTCTTATATTGTTTCCAGGTATCGGTCTTGTATTATCTAATTCTGCAGCAGCTCCCACTTCGCGACCAGATGCATTGACCTCATAAAAAGAGGTGCCTCTTTGACCCATTAAAAAAGTTTCATATTGTTTTTCTAAGCCAGACCAACCAACTAAATCACCAAGTTCATAGGCATCTTTATTTTTAAGATTTTTTCTAATCGACCTATCAATTTCTTTTACGTAACCAAATAAATGAGGAGCCCTAACTCCATTGGGAAAAAACCGCTCAGGAATTTGATCATAATAAACACCTTCAAGATTTAATTTATTTTCTTCAAGATTGCCCAGTTGTAAAAAATTCATATCCTTTGCTAATCTAGTAGGAATAAATCGACCTCTGTAATATTTTTTATAACTTGAATGAATAATGCTGGAATCAGATTCAATATAGTCTGCAATTAGTTTAAACTGGCTACCTTTATCTTTCATTTCACCTGGAATCGCTGTCAAAACATAAACAGGATAATTATCAACAAGTATTTCTCCATCTCTATCCAAAATCAATCCCCTGGGAGCATTTTTATTTACTTTTCTTATTCTATTTGTATTTGACTTCAATCTATAAATTTCGTGTTCGACGATTTGAATTTGGAAGTATCTTAAACCGAGCACTAGTAGCATAATCCATGCGAATGACCTTGCAATAAAAAACTGTCTATTTGAAACTAAATTATCTGATTTAAGCATAATATTTTTAAAGTTTGTAGATAGGTATCATTATTTGTAAGATTCCAAGAAAGACCAAAGTATAAAGTGATGTTGCCAACCATTTTATCAAAAACTGAGCGGGTTCTTCTACAAGTAATTGTTGGTAAACAATTAAAGAAAATATTAAAAATTGACAAAGAATAATAAAAATCCACAATGAGCTAAAATATAATTTGTTAAGTTTTTCATTTTGACCTTTTAAAAAAGCGCTAAAGTATCCAGTAATTGTATAAACAAGAGGCGTTAACCCAAAGAATTGATTTGTACCAGATGATAAATCAATAAATAAACCTATAAAAAAGCCAAATAACGTACCCACTAAACCACCATTTCTTATGGATATGTAAAGAAGGACAATTAAACAAAAATCCGGATCTATAGTGCCCAAAGAGAAAAATTCTGAGGTCCACGATTGAAAGAGGAATGTAACAAATATTATGATGGTGTATTGAAAGACTATCATTTATTTTCAATAACAACAAACACATTTTGAATTGATTCAAAATCATTTTGTATTTCCACATTAACAACCTTTTGATAACTACCTCTTTCATCATAAACGCCTGAAACTATACCAACAGGTAATTTTTCAGGATATATCTTGCTGAATCCTGAAGTAATTACCCTATCACCTATATTTATGTCAACATTCTTTTGCACTTCATATACTCTGCATATATTATCTTGAGACCATCTTAAAATTCCAACAGCACCACTAGGCATAATTCGGACACTTAACCTGAAATTATTGTCAGATATTGATTGTACTATTGAAGACTTTTTTCCAACTAGAACGGTTTTACCTATTACGCCATCTGGTGTAAGGACTGCTTGATTAGGCATAATATTATTTGAGGAACCTACATCTAGAGTCAAAGACTTAACATTCGTCTGGATCCCTTTATTGATTATACTTGCTGGAATAATTTTTAATCTTGTTACTCTTTTAAAATCTAAAAGATTTCTTAAATTTTCATTTTCATCAGCGGCATATAAAATTGACTCTAGTTGTAGATTGAGTTGAAGGTTTTTTTCTCTGAGATATTGATTTTCCTCGTTAACAATAGCAAGTGATTTAATTTTTACTAATGGAGTTGAAAGAAAAGAAACAAAGTC
>JABGWJ010000096.1 GCA_018645565.1 bacterium
CATTATGACAACAATCAATGAAAGTCCCGCTGGAATTTCATAACTAACTATCTGAGCGGCAGAACGCATTCCTCCATAAAGAGACCACTTATTATTTGATGCCCAACCCGCTAAAATAAGAGATAAAACAGCTATCGAACCAACACCTAAAATATAAAAAAGACCAATATTAAGGTCTGCTACAATTATAGATTCACCAAATGGAATAGCTACAAAACTAATAAAAGCTCCAATGAAAATCATAAAAGGAGCGAGAATAAATAATGGCCTATCGGCACTAGAAGGAATTATGTCTTCCTTGAGCAATAACTTTAAAGCATCCGCAACAGGTTGAAGCAAGCCCCATTTACCCGCATGGAGACCAACACCTTGCCCCATAGGACCTACTTTATCTTGAATAAAAGAGGAAACTTTTAGCTCAGCGTAAATAACGATTAAAGCATATACAGTAATAAATCCAAAAATAGCCAAACAAGGAATCAACATAGAAACCAGGAGGAGATAATCCGAACCAAGAAATCCACCTAATAAACCAGTCAAAAAATCAAAAATATAGTCTACTGTCATCGATCAATCTCGCCAAGAACAATATCAAGACTACCAAGAATAGCTAAAACATCTGACATCAACCAGCCACCAGCGATTTCGTCAAGAACACCTAACGCTGTAAATGCTGGTGAGCGCATTTTTAACCGAGAAGGAGTATCTGAACCATCACTTTCAATGTAATAACCTAAATCACCACGAGGAGATTCTGTTCTACTGTAGATAGAGCCTTTGGGAGGTCTTATTTTTTTTGGCATACTTTGATGGACATCACCATCTTTTGGAAGCTGATCTAAAGCTTGCCTAACAATCTTTACACTTTCTCTAATTTCTTGTAATCTAACATAAAACCTATCCCAAGAATCCCCAACAGTACCCTTTATTCCCTGACCGACTGGAACGTTAAAATCAAATTTATCATAAATTGAATACGGGTCATCTTTTCTTAAATCCCAGTTAACTCCCGAAGCTCGCAAATTAGGACCCGTAACGCCAAAGTTAATAGCGACCTCGGCTGGCATAATACCGATATCAGCAGTTCTTTCTACAAATATTTTATTGTGCCCAAGCAAGTTTTCAAATTCATCTATCTTAGGCTCAAAATAGTCAAGAAAATTTAGAGTCGCCTCAACAAACCCCTTGGGTAAGTCATGACTAAGGCCACCAACCCACATGTAATTATATAGCAATCTTGCACCGCAAGTCATTTCAAATAAATCAATAATTCTCTCTCGGTCTCTTAACATATGCAGAAATGGGGTAAAGGCACCTAAGTCCAAACCAAAAACACCTGTCGCTAACAAGTGACTAGCTATTCGTTGCAATTCAGCCATTATAACTCTAATGTGCTGAACCCTATCATTAACTTTGATATCCATCAACTTCTCCACAGCAACAACATAGCCAAAATTCATTGTCATTGAAGCCAAATAGTCGCAACGGTCTGTAAATGGTATAACTTGCTCATAAGTTACGTTTTCACAATGCTTCTCAAAACAGCGATGCAAGTAACCCAGATAAGGAGTGATTTCAGAAATGACTTCCCCATCTGTCTTTACTTGTAACCGTAAAACACCATGCGTTGCAGGATGCTGTGGGCCTATATTAAGGACCATCTCTTGTCCGTGTACTACTCCCATCCTTCTTTCACTTTCGGCACAACAATGCCATGATATGTTTCTTGTTCTTCATAATTTTTTCTAAGAGGCCATCCCTCCCAATCTTCAGGGAGTAAAATACGTCGAAGATCTCTATGACCTGTGAAGTTAATCCCAAACATGTCATAAGTTTCTCTTTCAAACCAATCCGCAACTCTCCACAAACTTTCAACAGATGGTATATCTGGATTTTCAATACTTACTTTTATTCTTATTTCAATTGCGTGTAAATGCTTCATAGAATGCAAGTTATATCTAGATTCTAACATTCCACCCTCCAAGTCGAATCCCGTATTACACTGCAATGAGTCAAAGTATAAATTTTCATTTTCTTTCAAATGCTTAGCTATCTCAAACCAATTTTCTGCCTTAATTTGAATCCATTCGCCATTTTGCTCGCCGTCTAAAAAATTTGAAAAGTTTTTACTTAAAGATGCAATAACAACTTGTTCAATTGTGTCTTTAGCTTTTACGTCAGAATTTTCAGATGCATTACTCTTAATTTCAGTTTTTGGCTGAGATCTCTTTGCTTTTACTAAGGCGGCCTTTGCTTTCGATCTAGTGACACGATCTTCAATATTATTGATGGGATCCATGTCTCCTGCTAATGCTTTAGCTACTACATCATCAATTAGTAGCTGTATATCTTCACTCAACCCGTTTTCCTTGTAAGGGGACGCCCCTCTAAAATTTGTTCTTGTAGCTTCAACAAGCCTTCAATTAAAGCCTCTGGTCTTGGCGGACATCCAGGAACATAAACGTCCACAGGAATAACTAAGTCAACTCCTTTAAGTACATGATAGCCATGTTGCCAATATGGCCCGCCGCTAGTAGCACAGGAACCCATAGCAACAACATATTTAGGGTCTGCCATTTGCTCATATAATTTCTTTACTCTTAGAGCCATTTTCATGGTAACAGTGCCAGCGACAATCATTACATCCGCTTGCCTGGGAGAAGATCTAGGAATTATTCCAATTCTCATCAAATCGTGCCTACTGGCAGCAGCAGCCATCATCTCAATAGCACAACAGGCAGTTCCAAATTGAAAAAACCATGGTGATGTAGACCTGGCCCAGCTTAATAGCTTATCTAATTTTTCAACAACAATATTATCATCAAATCTATTTTCTAATAGCCCCATTTAATCCTCCGAAGATGCCGATAAAGGTTTATATCTACCACCACCATACTTGATTTTTCGCCGCACCCATTCTAAGTCGGATTTGACCCAAACGTAAGCTAACCCGGCACAAAGGATTAACAAGAAAATGCCCATTTCTATTAAGGCAAGCAGACCCATCTCCTTAAAAACAACTGCCCAAGGAAAAAGGAATACAACCTCAACGTCAAAAATCAAAAAAATCAAGGCGATGATGTAAAACCGAATATTAAACTGCAACCAAGCAGAACCTTCAGCTTCTTCCCCACATTCGTAAGTATCAAGCTTATCTTTAGTCTTGTTTGAAGGAGCAATAAGCCAACTAATAACAAGAGGAATAGATACCATGACGGCGCCCATGATTACTGCAAAAAAAACGGTTCCAAAATCTCTATACATAATAAAATAACTTTAGTAATTAGACTCGTAATTTAGACGTTTGTGTTTTCGTTAGTCAATCTAAACTTGATAATAAAATACATAAAAAATTTCACTCGTGTTAAATAATGTTCAGCTTAAATTTTGTGATGAAAATAGAATATATAATAAAGTGTTAAATAAACTTTTAGCTTTATCTGTTCCAATATTACCGAAATGGTTCGTTGAATTATTTTCAAAATCATACGTTGCTGGTTATAACTCAAAAGAAGTTTTGAGTATTGTTAAAGAACTTAATAATAAAGGCTTCTCTGCGACTATTGATATTCTAGGAGAGCATGTGAGCGATTTAGACATCGCAGAAAAAATAACCAAGGAATATTGCGATTTATATGAAAAAATTTACCAAGATTCAATTGATAGCAATATTTCTATTAAACCTTCACATATTGGACTAGATATTTCAGAGGAAGTCGTTTTGAATAATTTTCAAAAGATTTTAAAAAAAGCAAAAAAACACTCAAACTTTTTGAGAATCGATATGGAAAGCTCAAGAAGCACAGATATAACTTTTAAAATATACGATCAATTGAAATCAACTTACTCAGATACAGGCGTTGTACTACAAGCTTATCTAAGAAGAAGCTTAGAAGATATTGAAAGCCTGGGCTCCGCTAAATTTAACGCAAGAATTTGTAAGGGCATCTACCAAGAAAATTCAAAAATTGCTATCAAGGATTCAGAAAAAATACGAGTTAATTTTTTAAAAATGGCTAAACTTATGTCTGAAAAAAAATCATATGCATGTTATGCTACGCACGATCAACATTTAATAGATTCTTTATTAGATATGATCAAGAAGTATAATGTAGACTCCTCAACTTTTGAATTTCAAGTCCTTTACGGAGTGCCAATGAATGGTAGGCTCGAAAAGCTTTTATCATTAGGCTATAAAGTAAGAGTTTATGTGCCCTTCGGCCCCGATTGGTACGACTACTCTTTAAGAAGACTTAAAGAAAATCCAGATATAGCAGGTTATGTCTTAAAAAATCTTTTTTCTAAAAATAGTTAAAACTGCTACCTTAAGACCCCCCCCTAGTACCCCAACCCATTTTTATTCTAAGCGTATGGAAGTAATCAGTATCATCGAAATCAATTAATCCTATTTGAAAATTAGAGTTACTAATTAACGCAACATCATTGGGCCTTAATATTTCATGAAGCTGACCATCTGTGATAAATATAATGTCTTGATTGTAATTTGAGAACTTAATTTCAATACTAGATTTATTTGACACAACTAATGGTCTAGAGTTAAGTGAATGCGCAGAAATAGGCGTTATAACAAAGCTATCAACATCTGGAGCGATAATAGGTCCACCTGATGATAAGGAGTATGCGGTTGATCCTGTTGGCGTAGCTACAATTAAGCCATCAGACCTGTATTCAGACACCCTTCTACCATTAACAAATACTTCCGAGACAAGTAACCTATGTGATTCCCCACTAGTAACAACAAAATCATTTAACCCGTATAATACTTTCTCACTGCCTGTCTTTTTTAAAACAGCCTTGACCATGCTTCTTTTCTCAATTAAATAATCACCTTTTGCAACTTGATCCAGTCTTTGGAAAATATCATCTAATGTTACCTTAGCTAGAAATCCTAAATCACCAAGATGAATTCCAAGGATCGGCGTGTCGTGATGTTCTACAGCTCTAGCGCAACTTAAAAAAGTACCATCGCCACCTAAGACAAGCATGAAATCCATTTCACTTATTTTTTCATTTGAATTAATTACAGGAATACTGTTTGCATTAAATTCAACGTTTTTTTGAATTTTTTCGGTAATATAGATTTGAATTTTATTGCTATCAGCCCAATCAATTATTTTTGGCAATATCTGCCAAAATACGCTCTTATCAGTATTGCCCCACAAGCCAAAATTCTTTGGTTTAATCATATTTATGCTAAATTTGAATTTTTGGTTAAGGTTTTAATTTTAAGCTCGGCTTCATCAAGCTTGCTTTTACCTTCTTCAACTAAGCTCATGCCTTTTTCAAAAAGTTCAAGACTTTTTTCTAAATGAATATCACCTTCATCCATTTTGCCTACAATCTTTTCTAAATCTTCAAAAATGTTTTCGAAAGATTTTGTTTTTTTTGGTTTTGCCATAATTAACACCTCTAATTATATTATTTTATCTTCTTTGCTTCTAAATTTCCATTTGAAGTCTTCAATATGAACTTTTCATTGATTAGTAGTTCCGAAGCTATCCGAATTATTTTTTTTGTTTTTTTGTTAACCGCAATTGAATACCCTCTCCGCAATACGTTCTCAGGCCCAATGCTTTGCAATTGATTTGTTATACCTAAGAATCTAATCTTTTTTAGTTCAATTAGCTCATTAATATGATTAACCAAAAAGCTGTAAAAAGCACCTAGTGATGCTTGCTTTGACTTTATTACGTTTGATGGTTGCAACAACATCAAACGGTTCAACATATTATTTATTTCAATTTTTTTCCCACTGTTGTGGGAATAAACATAACTGATGAGCTTTTCTTGAAAGCTTATAATATATGCCATGAGTTCATCCCTACTTGAACAAATGATTTCAGCTGCTTCAGTGGGCGTCGCAGCTCTTACATCTGACACAAAATCAGATATAGTAAAGTCTGTTTCATGACCAACAGCGGAAATTATTGGAATAGAACAATTAAAAATGACTTTTGCTAAGGTTTCTTCATTAAAAGCCCATAAATCTTCTATCGACCCACCTCCTCTTCCTATTATAATCGCGTCAACACTATCAAGATTAGACATCTCAATTATACCATTGGAGATATCTTCAGCTGCATTTTCACCCTGTACTCTAGCTGGCCTAATAACAACTTCTAGAAATGGTGAGCGCCTTTTCAAAACATGCAAAATGTCTTTTAACGCAGCGCCCTCACCTGAGGTAATAATTCCAATTTTTTTTGGAATTTTTTTTATTTCCAATTTATGTTCATTTGAAAATAAACCCTCATTTAAAAGTTTAACCTTCAATGTTTCAAAGGCTTGGTGCAACGCTCCAACTCCTGATAATTCTATCCTTTTTGTTGCAAACTGAAGTTGGCCTCTTTGTTCAAACATTGACAATGAACCAAAACAAACCAATCGCATTCCATTCTCAATACGAAACCGTAAATTACTATTCGCATTTTTGAACATTACGCATTTTAATTCTGATAAACTGTCTTTTACAACAAAGTATAAGTGACCAGAAGTATGGTAGTGAACATTAGACACTTCACCTTCAACATAAATATTTTTGAAAGAGAGCTCTAATAATGCCCTAGTTTTGGAG
>JABGWJ010000097.1 GCA_018645565.1 bacterium
GAAATACCAATAATTATTGGTGGTGAAAGAATTCTTACTGGAGACATAGGGCACTGTATTGCTCCTCATAATCATAAAAAAGTTTTAGCATCTTATCATAAAGCTGATAAAGAAACAGTTGATAAAGCTATAAAAAACTCTCTAGACGCGTGGAAAGATTGGTCAAATACTAAAATCGAAGAACGAACAACTGTTTTTAGGAAAGCGGCTACTCTTCTAGCTGGGAAATGGCGTAACAAAATAAATGCGGCAACTATGTTGAATCAAAGTAAAAATGCACACCAAGCAGAAATAGATGCTGCATGTGAGCTCATTGATTTCTTTAACTTAAATTCATCCTTTGCAGAAAACATTAATTCTAAGCAAGATCTTATCTCCCCTAATGATACGAAGAATTACCTTGAATATAGACCTCTTGAAGGTTTTGTCTTCGCTATAGCACCATTTAATTTTACTTCCATAGCCGGTAATCTTCCATCTGCGCCAGCTTTAATGGGAAATGTTTCATTGTGGAAACCGGCTTCATCAGCAATTTTAGCATGCTACTATCTAATGGAGATGTTCAAGGAAGCAGGTCTACCAGATGGTGTAATTAATTTTTTACCTGGTGATGGTAATGTTGTTGGTGGTCCAATTTTAGATCATCCTAAGCTTGCTGGTGTCCATTTCACTGGGTCTACCAAAACCTTTAATCACATTTGGAAAACAATTGGTTCAAAAATTGACAATTATAAATCCTACCCTAGGATAGTCGGAGAAACCGGAGGTAAAGACTTCTGCCTGGCTCATAGTTCTTGTGATGAAGAAGTGCTTGTGACAGCCATGGTTAGAGGAGCATTCGAATATCAAGGTCAAAAATGTTCTGCTATGTCAAGGGCTTATATACCTTCGACAATTTGGTCATCTGTTGAAAAAAAGCTCATTAAACAGCTGAGTACAATTAAGATAGGTGCTCCTAACGACTTTACAAATTTCATGAATGCTGTAATTGATAAATCATCTTTTAAAAATATAGCTCAGTATTTAGACTACGCTAAGAGTAATAGTGATGCAGAAATCATTTTTGGTGGAGGATACGATGATTCAATAGGGTATTTTATTGAACCAACAATAATTCTAACTTCAGATCCAAAGTTTAAAACAATGACAGAAGAAATATTTGGACCAGTTTTGACAATATATGTATATGAACCTGAAAATTGGGAAGAAACGATACGGCTAGTTGATACAACTAGTGACTATGCTTTAACCGGATGCATAATCGCTTCAGAAAAAAAAGTTATAAATGAAACTCAAAATAAACTCAAACACTCTGCTGGAAACTTTTACATAAATGACAAACCCACTGGCGCAGTAGTTGGACAACAACCCTTTGGCGGAAGTAGAAGATCAGGAACGAATGATAAAGCTGGCTCTGAGCTCAATCTTATGAGATGGGTATCTGTAAGGACTATCAAAGAGAATCTTAATCCTCCAAAGGATTATAAATATTCTTTTTTAGAGAAATAATAAATGCAAAATAAAACAATAATGATTGCTCTTGGTGGTAATAGTTTATCTCCTAAAGGAAGCGCAGGTAGCGTGACTGAGCAATTTAGTTTAGCTCGTAAGACAATGAATAATTTATCTGAATTTATTGATTTGAATTATAATATTTGCATTACACATGGTAATGGACCGCAAGTTGGAGATGAATTACTTAGAATGGATTTGACTAGCGATACAATACCTCCTCTTCCCCTTGGTATTTGCGTAGCAAACACACAAGGCCAAATAGGTTATATGGTTCAACAAACACTTCAAAATGAACTTAGAGAAAAATCAGTTGATCGAGAAGTTGTTACCTTAGTAACTCAAGTTATTGTTGATAAGGATGATCAAAGTATCAATAACCCAACAAAATTTATAGGACCACGATATACAAAAACAGAAATTGATAAATTTGCTGCAAAACTCGGTTGGTCAATTAAAGAGCAAGAACCAGGCTCATGGCGAAGAGTAGTCCCCTCCCCTATGCCTGAATTCATTATGCATGGAAAGTCAATTAAGGCCCTGGTTGATAGAGGTACAATCGTCATAGCATTTGGCGGAGGAGGAATACCAGTTTTCAATAACAAAGATAATAAAATTGAAGGACTTGATGCTGTTATTGATAAAGATTTCTCTGCAGCAAAAATGGGCAGAATAATACGAGCACAAGAATTGTGGATTATTAGTGATATTGATTATCTTTATCGTAATTTCGGCGAAGAAGATGCTTCTCCGATTAAACAAATTAATTCAAAGGAATTAAATGCTCTTTACGAAAAAAATACTTTTCAAGAAGGAACAATAAAACCTAAAATTAAAGCTGCTCTTCATTTTTTAAAGCATCATGGTGAGAAGGTAGTTATCACATCTATTGACAACATTAAAAAAGCACTTAATCAAAAATCAGGTACAATCATTAGGAATTAATTATGAAAATTCATGAATATCAAGGAAAACAACTTTTTAAAAAGCATCAAATAAATATCCCCATCGGCATTCCTGCAATGAGCGTCAATGAAGCTTTGGAAGCTTATGATAAACTTGACTCAGATGTAGTAGCAATCAAAGCACAAATACATGCAGGCGGCAGAGGCAAAGGTGGTGGTGTAAAAATTGCCAAGAATAAGCTTGATGCTGAAAAGCACATAAAAAATATTTTTGGGATGAACTTAATTACACATCAAACTGGAGACGATGGCAAAATAGTAGAAAGGCTTTATTTGGAGAGCGGTGTCAATATTAAAGATGAATTTTATGCTGCTATCACTCTTGATAGAACTAAAGAAATGGATGTCTTCATGGTATCTTCAGAAGGTGGAATTGAAATTGAAAAAGTTGCGGCCGAATCCCCAGAAAAAATAATTAAAATATGGATTGATCCCTTAGTGGGCATCAAGTCTTTTCAAATCAGAAAATTAGCTTTTGGTCTGGGTCTAAGCGGAAATGCTTTTAAAGAAGCTGTTCAGATTTTTTATAAAATGTATGAATGCTATCAACAAAATGATGCTTCAATTTTAGAAATCAACCCTTTAGTTGTTACAAAAGATGATAAAATCATCGCTCTTGATTCGAAATTTAATTTTGATAGTAATGCACTTTTTAGACAAAAAGAAATTTTGGATATGCGAGATTTAAGTGAAGAAGATGAAATGGAAATCGAAGCAAGTCAATATAAC
>JABGWJ010000098.1 GCA_018645565.1 bacterium
TCATTTGGTTGAGTTTTTGACCAGACTGTGTGTGAATATTTGCTAACTCATATAATCTAATTGATTTAATAGAATTTTTTATATTTAAATGTGCAGCTTTAATTAGGTTAGGAATCAATGAAGTTCTTAGGTACGCCATATCTTTATTAAGCGGATTTAGCATAGCAATAGAATTATCCCCAATTATATTCGCAGTCATTTTATTTTGAAGAGAATTAGAATAGTGTTGAAAAAAGCCTAAACTAGACATGGTCTCTCTAAATTTTTGTAAATATGACTGAGGATCACTATCTTCAACGATCATGTCTCCGTATAAGGAATTGTCTGCTGGAATATTATCATAACCATATATACGCGCAATCTCTTCAATTAAATCTATTTCTCTCGAAATATCTGGACGGTATGATGCTGGAATACACTCTAATTCACTATCATCTAGTAAAGAAACCTCGCAACCAACGCCCTTAAGAATATCTACAATTTTTTTAGGCTTAACTTCTAAACCAATAATTTGTGTCACTTCAGATAAACGTAAACGAATTACTGGCCTAGTAAACTCATTAGAGATTAAATCTAAATACTCCCCCTGAAATTCCCCATCCGCATACTCTTCAATTAAAGCAACAATTCGCCAAAAAGCATTTGTAGTAGCCTCAGGATCAGCACCTCTCTCAAATCTCTTTGAGGCCTCGGTACTTAATCGTAAAGATTTGGAAGATTTTCGTACAGTTATCGGATCAAAATAAGCGCTTTCAACAAAAACTGTAGTGGTTTTTTCATCTACAGCACTATCTAGACCCCCCATTACTCCTGCTATGGCAATAGGATTCATGCCATCGGAAATAACTAAATGCGTTTCATCAAGTTCAAACGAATTTTGATCAAGTGTTTTTATAGTTTCCTTTTTCTTAGCTCTGCGAACCAATATTTCATTACTTTTAATCTTATCCCAATCAAATATATGAGTTGGTTGCCCCATTTCCATTAATACATAATTTGAAATATCTACTAAATTATTTATCGGTCTTTGCCCAATGGCTATTAATCTTTCTTGCATCCATTGTGGACTAGGTTTGACAGAAACATTAGATAAAAGACCACCCACATAGCGAGAGCAGTCATTTTGATCATCAATCCTTAAACTAAAACTAGGTTTAAATTCTTCAATTTTTGAAGTAAAAGAGTGCGAAACTAATTTTCTGCCTAAAATAACAGATATGTCTCTAGCTACACCATAGTGAGAAAACGCATCAGGTCTATTTGGAGTTATATCTAGCTCAATATTTAAATATTTATAGCCATATTCTTTAAAAAATTCACCTCCGATGTTACATGTTTCAGGCAGTACTAATATGCCATCATGTTCATCACTAATATTTAATTCTTTAGCAGAGCAGATCATGCCACTAGACTCGACACCTCTCAATTTGATTTTTTCTAATTTAAAACCTCCTGGAAGTACAGATCCTACTTTTGCATAAGCAATTATTTGACCTGCTTGAACATTTGGCGCTCCACAGACAACTTGATAATTCTTTTCACCATCGTTTACGCTGCAAACATTTAGCCTATCTGCATTAGGATGCTTTTCAACAGAAAGTACTTTTCCAATAATGACATTACTTATTTCACTAAAAGAGTCAGTATACTCTGCCTCTAATCCCACAGAAGATAGTATTTCAGATAATTCTTCAGGCGTTTCTTTTATGTCAACAAAATCTTTTAACCAATCAATTGAAACTATCATTAGAACTGCCTTAGAAACCTAACATCACCATTATAAAATAAACGAATATCGTCAATATCATGCTTTAACATAGCTATTCTCTCAACACCCATTCCGAAAGCATAACCTCTCCAAACATTAGTGTCATAACCGACGCTTTTAAATACTTCTGGGTCTACCATTCCGCAACCTAAAATTTCCATCCACTGATTACGTTGCTCATCCCAGATATCTACTTCAGCACTTGGCTCAGTGAAAGGAAAATAGCTAGGTCTCCAACGCATCTTACGATTTGCACCAAACATTTTCTTTGCAAAATACTCTAGGCAGCCTTTGAGCTGAGAAAAACTAACGTTTTTATCAACGAACAAACCTTCTACTTGATGAAAAAGGCAATAACTTTTATAACTGATAGCCTCATTTCTGTATACACGACCAGGAACTATAAATCTTAAAGGAGGTTCCTCTTCTTCCATTAAATGGATTTGAACATTTGAAGTATGTGTTCTCAAAACAATGTCTTTGTCAACAAAAAAAGTATCTTGCATATCGCGAGCAGGATGGTGTTCAGGTACATTAAGAGCACTAAAATTATGATAATCATCATCGATTTCAGGACCGTATGCAACATTAAATCCGATCTCGGAAAATATTTTCTTTATATCAAGCATGGTCTGTTCTAAAATATGTATTGATCCAGCGGAATAAGTCTTCTCCGGCATAAAAATATCTATTTTATCAGCATCAGAAACAGAATTGGAATTATTATCTAAAGTACTGAGCTTATCATTTAAGTCAATTTTTAACTGGTTTAGTAATTGACCGAACAATGGTTTATCTTCTTTAGAAACTTGACCTAATTGTTTAAACAAATTTGTAACTAAACCATTACGGCTGAGGTATTTTTGTTTTAACATATCTGTACCTGAGGAATCAGATACAGTAGCAAAATCGGTTAAAAAATCGTTTTTAACCGATTCAATACTATCTTTTAGAGACATTAAACTAGTTTTTGACAGAATTCACCAAGTCGGTGAATGACTGCGGATCTTGAAGAGCAAGATCTGCAAGAACTTTTCTATTTAGTTCAATCCCTTTAACATTCAACGCATTGATAAACGCTGAATATGTTATATCATTAAGTCTACAAGCTGCATTAATACGCACGATCCATAAACGACGAAACTGACGTTTCCTCTGTCTTCTATCTCTATATGCATATAAACCAGCCTTGACAACTGCGTCCTTCGCAGACTTGAATGTTCGGCTCCGGGCACCATAGTAGCCCTTGGCCTGTTTTATTATCTTCCGATGCCTACGATGTCTAGGTACGGAACTATTTGCACGTGGCATATTTTAATCTCCTAAACTAAACACATAACATACGTCGAACATTCCTACGATCTCCAGCAGCTACAAAGTCGCTTTGCCTCATCTTGCGTTTTGCTTTATTGGAACGACGAACAAGCATGTGTCTATGGTTTGCTTTGTTTCTCTTAAGTTTACCTGATGCTGTTAATTTAAAACGTTTAGCAGCACCACGTCTTGTTTTCATTTTTGGCATAATAATCCTTTATTGTTTGGCTGACAAAACAACCGACATCCTTCTTCCTTCTAAAGGGATGTCCTTTTCTACTTCCGCAATAGTGGATAATTCTTCTATTACCCTATCCATAACGTCCTTTCCAAGATCGATTCTGGATAATTCTCTACCCCTAAAAATTAATGTAATCTTAAGCTTACATCCATCATTTAAAAACCTTTTTCCCATATTCAATTTTGTCATTAAATCATGCTCTTCGATACGGGGTCTAAGTCTAATTTCTTTTAACTTAATTACATGCTGTTTCTTTTTGTTTATCTGGATTTTTTTCTTTTCTTCGTATTTAAGTTTTCCAAAATTCACGATCCTACAAACTGGAGGAACGGCATTTGGTGAAACTTCCATAAGATCCAAACCATCATCTTGCGCCTTTTCAAGCGCATCTTCCGTCGAAACAATTCCTAACTGCTCACCATCTACGCTTATTAAACGAACTTCTTTTGCAGTTATTCTTTCATTTAATCGTTGCGTCTGTTTTTTAGCTATGAGTCAAACTCCTATCTTTTATTTCATTTACTAGGGTGGAAAGTAATATGTCTTGATCGACAGTTCCTAAATCTCCTGAAAACTTTCTTCGAACCGAAACAGTGTTGTTTTCTTGCTCCTTTGGTCCAACTATTAACATAACATTTATTCTGTTGATCTCTGCTTTTCTAATTTTTGCACCTACCTTATCGGATCTATCGTCTAACATAGCGCGAATATCATGATCAATAAGCTTATTTGTAATGTTTTTTGCATAATCATTAACTTTTTCAGAAACAGGCAAAACAGCAACCTGTACAGGAGCAAGCCATAAGGGAAAATTTCCACCAAAGTGTTCTATTAAAAAGCCAATAAACCTTTCATGAGTACTTAATGGTGCTCTATGAATACAAATTGGAGTCTGTTGATTTCCATTTTTATCTTTATAACTTAAATCAAATCTTTCAGGCACAACAAAATCAACCTGATTAGTAGCAAGCGTAAATTCTTTTCCAATAGCACTCCAGACTTGGACATCTATTTTAGGTCCATAGAAAGCTGCTTCGCCAGGAACCTCAACATAGTTAAAACCGCCTTCATCAAGAGCCTCTCTAACCCATTGTTCTGTTTCCAACCAAAGTTCAGGTTCATCAACATACTTATCTCCGAGATGCTTTTTGTCGTGCAAGCTTAGACGCATAGTATATTTTTTGATATCAAAAAGTTCAAAGTATTCTAAATACATTTTACAAACATTTATAAATTCTTCTTTGAATTGATCAGCACTGCAATAAATATGGGCATCATTCATTTGTAAACTACGAACTCGCATTAAACCAAAAAGCTGACCGGATTTTTCATACCTATAGCAAGTGCCATATTCAGAAAGTCGAACAGGCATATCTCTATAACTTCTTGGAATTGCAGAAAATATTTTATGGTGGTGCGGGCAGTTCATAGGTTTAACATAATAATCTGCGCCATCAATACTCATCTCTGGGTACATAGAATCTTTATAGTGTTCGAGATGTCCGGACCTTTCATAGATAGTTCCTTTCGTTAAATGAGGCGTCCTTACCTGATCAAATCCAGCTTTTTTCTCTGTCTGTTTAGCAAGCCTTTCAAGCTCTTCAATCATAACGGTACCATTTGGTAACCACAGTGGTAAACCAGGACCAACCTCTTCGTCAAAAGCAAAAAGGTTAAGTTCTTTGCCAAGCTTACGGTGATCTCGTTTTTTTGCTTCTTCTAAATTGTGCAAGTGTGTTTTTAATGCATCTTTAGTAGAAAAAACTGTACCATATATTCTTTGAAGCATTTTATTGTTTTCATCACCGCGCCAGTACGCACCCGATGTTGACAACAACTTAAAATATTTAATTTTAGAAGTATTTGAAACATGTGGTCCACGACAAAGGTCCGTAAAGCTGGTCTGTGTATATGCTGATATAATATCATTGGGGTCTATTTCTTTAATAATTTCTACTTTGTAGGACTCACCCATATCATCAAACATTTTGATCGCATCTGATGCAGAAATTTCCATTCTTGATATTTCTTGGGAAGATCTTGCTAACTCTTTCATTCTATTTTCAATATTTTGAATAACTTCGTCAGTAAAAGGAATATCAACATCGAAATCGTAGTAAAAGCCATTTTCAATAGTTGGACCAATTGTAACCAGAGCTTCAGGAAAGAGGTCTTTCACAGCCTGAGCCATAAGGTGTGCTGTTGAATGCAAAAGCGTGTCATGACCCTCAACAGAATCACCAGTAAAAAGCTCGAGACTACAGTCATTCTCTATTGAAAAGTTTAAGTCTTTCAAAACGCCATCTATTTTTGCAACAACAACGGCTCGGGCCAGCCCAGGCCCAATACTATCAGCCACCTGTTGGGGAGTAGTACCTATTGTCATATTCTTGTAAGAATTGTCTGGAAGTTTTATTTTAATGTTTCTCATATTTAAAAGTGGGCGATGACGGATTCGAACCGCCGGCCTCTACGATGTCAACGTAGCGCTCTAACCAACTGAGCTAATCGCCCTTCTAATAATAAAATTACAAAATTTATCATTGAATAAATACATCTCTATAAGTAAAAGGATCTTCTAAGATACTCATCGCTTTTGAAATATCATTATCAATAGTTTTTGAAACACTCATCCTGCCTTGTTCACCATCAAAATGCTTTGCGAATTCCATTAGCATCCATTCATTGATATCGTTCTTTTCTCTATCAAATTGTGTGATTGCTTTTTCTTCAAAATAAGAATCCAACAAATCAATTGCTCCAATTATTGATATATCATTGCTGTCGAGGAGCATAAGCTTTCCTCTTGCGTCAAGATAATTATTTTCACCATCGAGCTTTATATCTAGATCTTCCTCATGACTCATTATGTAATTTTCTATCTTTGATATTAAGACGGGGTCATTTTTAACACCCTCAAAAGAGTCATATAAATGTTTATTTTTTTGAACGTATGAAAAGAATAAACCTTTACGAAGACTAGCAAAAAGAATTGGCTTCCTTTCATCATTTTCGATTACAAAATCAGGAGTAATTCCTTTTCCGCCTTTTACCAAACGCCCACCTACTGTCTCAAATAAAGAATCTGCTGTTACAGTATCTGCTAAAATCTCCTCAGGGAGATAGCCATCTCGTTGTATAAGTCTACCACTAGGTATGTAGTACTTTGCTGTTGTGATCTTCAAAGCTTTATTTCTATCTAAATTATATACAGTTTGAACCAACCCTTTTCCAAAAGATTGGCGACCGACGACTATACCTCTATCTAAATCTTGAATCACACCAGCGACAATTTCGCTTGCTGAAGCACTGCCACCATTAATTAAAACAGCTATTTGAATATCATCTGATACGATGGGATCGCTTTTACTAAAATATTTTTTATTTGACTGTCTCGCTTTTCCAGCAGTCCAAACCAACAACTCATCTTTTTCAATAAACATATCTAAAATTGAAACAGCCGAATTAAGCAAGCCACCAGGGTTATCTCTCAAATCTAAAACGATACTAGAAAGATTATTGTTTGATAAACTAGTAATGGCTTTTTCAACTTCTATTGCAGAATTCTTAGAAAACCTATTTAATCTTATATAACCAATTGTTTCATCTAACATACCATAATAACTAACATCCTTAACCGGTATATCTTCCCTCGTCAATATAAAATCTAAAGGAACCCCTTCATTAAACCTTTCAATAGTGAGTATAACGTCCGTTCCTTCTTTTCCTCTAATTAACTTTGCAGCATCATCCATAGACATCGATTTCGTATCATTACCATCAATTTTAATTAAGATATCGCCAGCCATTATTCCCGCTCTTTTTGCCGGAGAATCTTCTGTCGGAGCTATCACTGTAATAACATCATCTCTTTTTCCAATTTGTATACCAACACCACCATATTTACCTTTAGTTAACATATCTAGATTGCTTTTTTGATCATCGACGAGATATACCGTATAAGGGTCAAGGTCAGACAACATATTATCAATACTCATTTTCGTAAACTTTTCAAGGTCAATATCATCAACATAGTGAGTAATTAAATATTTGTACACGCTATTTATTGTTCTTTGACTGTCTTTTATTTTTCTGTATATATCTTGCTTTGTAGCAGCAATCGCAACAAATGAAAAAAAGATTATAAAAATAGTTTTTATTTTTATGTTAAATAACTTCATCTAAAGTCCTGTCACTAGTAACGTTCCATATATAATTGGAAATTTCATCAACGCTTAAATTACCATCAATTATTACACACCTGTCACCAAAGTTATCTACAATTTCTAAATACTTCTGTCTGATATCGTTTTGAAAGTCTAATCCAGCGCTTTCAATTCTATCAGAGGATAAGCCTTTACGTCTTTGAAATCCAACCTCAGGTTCAATATCAATATAAAAAGTCAAATCTGGTTCTATTCCATAAGTCGCAAACTGATTTAATTTAATGAGCCAATCCAAATTAAGACCACGTCCGCCGCCTTGATATGCTAAAGTAGAGTCTGCATACCTATCCGCAACTATCCATTTACCAGCTTTTAATTCAGGAGCAATAATATCTTTCGTTAATTGCGCTCTGCTAGCGCACATTAATAATGCTTCTGATCTGGATGACATTTCATCTTCCCTGTTATTTAATAATACTGATCGTATCTCTTCAGATATAGAAGTACCCCCAGGTTCTCTAAGAAACAGGGTTTCTAACTTTAATGACTGTAGTTTTTCTACAAGTATTTTTGCCTGTGTAGATTTCCCTGAACCATCAATACCTTCGAACGTTATAAAGTAGTTTTTAGTCAAAATAAATATTTTTATCGTCCTTACTCACAAGCAAAACGCACTCACCTTTATATGTTTTTGTTTCAAGAATTTCTAAAAGACTAGACAAGGTTCCTCTGATTATTTCCTCATAAATCTTTGTAATCTCTCTGCATATTACAGCAGGTCTATCACCAAGGATTTCAAATAGCTGCCTAACTGTTCTTTTAAGTCTATTGCTGTTTTCATAAAAAATAATTGTCGCTTCTACATCTTTTAAATTCTCAATAATCTTTTTGCGACCTTTTTTTGGCGGCAAGAAACCTTCAAATATAAACCTGTCGGTAGGTAAGCCAGAGCTGACCAAAGACGCTAAAACAGCAGAGGCACCTGGAATAGCCTCTATTTTACTACCAATTTCAATTGCTCTTCGAACTAACTTATAAGCAGGGTCTGATATAGCTGGGGTACCTGCATCTGTGATAACCGCCACATCGTAATTATCTTTTAAAACCTCCTCTATTTTCAATAATCGCTGGAATTTATTGTGTTCGTAATAACTTATCATTTTCGTTTTTATATTGTATCTAGATAAAAGGATTTTTGACCTTCTGGTGTCTTCAGCAGCTATTAAATTAACTCCTTTCAGTATATCAACAGCCCTGAACGTAATGTCTTCAAGATTTCCTATTGGAGTAGATACCAGGTACAAAGTACCAATATTGCTTTTAATCAATTTTTAATTTGTTTAAACATTTTTTTATCGCATCCATGCCAATATTTATATCATCTTTAGTAATATTTAAATGAGGTCTAAAACGTATTGATTTTTGCCCCGACCCAAGAACAATAACTTTGTTTTCCATTAACATAGATGCTAGAGCATCTCGATGGTTTGAGTCCGGGAGGTCAAAAGCGCAAAATAAACCCTTGCCCCTAGCATTGGACACTAAGTCCGAATAATCTGTTTGAATATTTTTCAATTGATCTAAAAGATAATTACCATTTTGTTTAGCATTATTCACAAGGTTCTCCTGCTCCATAATTTCTAAATATATTGTAAACCTAACCATATCAACTAAATTCCCTCCCCAAGTGGAATTAATACGACTAGACTCTTGAAACACATTGTTTTCAACCTCGTTCAATCTATTCCCAGCAAATATACCACAGCACTGGGTTTTTTTGCCAAAGCTTATAATATCTGGTTCCATTGGCATACACCTGGTTTTAGAACCACAATCACAACTTACTTTGCATAAGTGTTGGTGGGCCCACATCTCTCCAGTAATTCCAGCACCGGTTTGGACCTCATCAAAAATCAATAGCATATCATTTTCTAAGCATAACTGCTTTAATTCTATCAAAAATTCAGGCCTAAAATGATTATCACCACCTTCGCCCTGAATAGGCTCGATAATGATGCAAGCTATATCATGGGGATTTTTTAAAATAGCATCTTTAATTTGATTTAAAGATATAGTTTCTCTCGCAATTACATCAGCTATATTTTCATCGTTTAGAGGAAAATTGATATTAGGCGTTGATACACGAGGCCAATTAAATTTTGGAAAATACATTACTTTTCTCGGATCTGGAGAGTCTGTTAAAGACATTGTATAGCCAGAGCGACCATGAAAACACTTCTCGAAATGCAGTACCTGAGAACCAATTTCACCATGACCTTTTTCTATATTCTTTCTCACTTTCCAATCAAACGCAGCTTTTAATGCGTTTTCTACTGCTAATGCGCCACCTGAGACATAAAAAGAATGCGGCAGATAATCAGGTTGCGCTATTCTACCCATAGTACCTACGAATTCCGCCATCGCAATAGAATATATGTCCGAATTAGTAGGTTTATTTATCGCACTTGCAAGAAGCCTATTTTTATTGTCCAAAACATAAGGATGATTATAACCGACAGATAATGATGCAAACATAGAAAAAAGATCTAAGTATTCATCACCGTTGGTACCATCAACTAGCCAGCTACCATGGCTTTTTTCTAAATCAATAACTGGAGACATTCCATCAGCCAGCATATGATTACCTATTACTTTATGAACATCAGAATATTTCATATTAATCTCCTAAATTAAACTCAATACCTTGAGCAAGAGGTAGATCAGAACCCCAATTAATTGTATTTGTTTGTCGTCGCATATACTGCTTCCAAGAATCAGAACCAGATTCACGACCACCACCAGTTTCCTTTTCGCCTCCAAAAGCGCCACCAATCTCAGCACCGGAAGTACCAATATTTATATTTGCGATACCACAATCACTACCTATGGCAGATAGAAAGGTTTCTGCGTTTTTAATGTTTAATGTGAACATTGAAGAAGATAATCCTTGAGGCACGTCATTATGCATTCTTATCGCATCCTCTAAGCCATCATATTTCATAATATAAAGGATTGGAGTAAAAGTTTCTTTTTGAACAATACTCCATTCATTCTTCGCTTCAATAATTGTGGGCTCAACAAATGAACCGCTTTCTGAAAACCGATTCCCTCCACATAATACTTTTCCTCCATTTGCCACTGCTTTTTCAATAGCTGTAAAATGATCTGAAACGGCTTTTTCATTTACTACTGGTCCCATTAGAGTATCTTTATTTAAAGGATCTCCAATTTTTACCTGTTTATACGCAGACACGACTTTATCAATAAGGTCATCATAAATATTTTCATGGACTATTATCCTCCGTGTACTCGTGCACCTTTGACCTGCTGTACCAACAGCGCCAAACACGATTGCAGGTACAACCATGCTCATATCAGCTGAATCATCAACAATAATACAATTATTGCCTCCCAATTCGAGTATTGTCTTTCCGAATCTAGATGAGACTACTTCGCCCACATGTTTTCCTACCTTTGTTGATCCTGTAAAAGAAACTAAAGGAACCGATTTATTATTTATAAGATTTTCGCCAACCGTAGAACCATTTCCAATTACCAGACTGAATATATCAGGAACATCATTAACTTTTAAAACTTCATTGCAAATATTTTGGACCGCAATTGCACAAAGAGGAGTTTCCTCGGACGGCTTCCAAATTGTTGTGTTTCCACAAATAGCGGATAAGAAAGCATTCCAACTCCAAACCGCTACTGGAAAGTTAAACGCACTAATAACACCCACCGGCCCAATTGGGTGCCATTGCTCATACATTCTATGTTGTGGCCTTTCTGAATGCATTGTCTTACCATAGAGCATTCTTGATTGCCCTACGGCAAAGTCTGCAATATCTATCATTTCTTGAACTTCACCATCGCCCTCTTGCTTTATCTTACCCATTTCAAGTGAAACAAGACTGCCTAACGGATCTTTATAATCTCTTAAAGCTCCAGCCATCTCCCTAACAAGCTGACCGCGAAGTGGCGCAGGAACTTTTCGCCATTCTTTGTAAGCATCCGTAGATTTTTTTATAATTGTATTACAATCATCTATAGTTGATTCATAAACAGAAGCTATAATTTCCCCAGTAGATGGATTTATTGAAGATATCTTTTTTGAACTGCTACTTTTTATCCATCCATCAGGACCAGAACAGGCTCCATAATTATCTTCTTTTATACTAAGTTTTTCTAATATTGTATTCATTTTATTTTACCCTAATTATAGTGATGCTACTACATCTTTTACTGCGTTTGAGAGCAATTCTATTTGTTCCCTCTCTATTGTTAATGCAGGAGCTAACCTCACAGTAGTTCTGTGCGTTTCTTTAGCGTAAACACCCCGGTCCATTAATCCGACAGAAACTTTGTGGCCATCTAAACTTTTCTCATCAAACATTTCGAAGGCTGTTAGTAGACCTTTACCTCTAACCTCTTTTATCTTGTCAGGATAGTGGCTCTGGATATCTCTAAGATTATTCATGAGTTGTGCACCTCTGACTTCTGCTTTTTCAGCTAAATTAGCATCAACCATGACTTTAATAGCATACGTACCAACAACAGAAGCGAGTGGATATCCACCAAATGTTGAGCCTTCAGAACCTGGCGTCAACAAGCCAAGCACGTCATCTCTTCCAGCCACAAAAGAGACAGGAAGAATTCCTCCGCCTGCAGCTTTACCGCAGCCCATTATATCTGGAACTACTCCAAATAATTGGTGCGCGAAATTTCTACCAGTTCTACCAAAACCAGTTTGAACTTCATCCATCGATAATAAAACATTATGCTTTTTACATAATTCAGAAACTTTAATAAAATAATCATCATCAGGCACAATTACGCCGGCTTCACCTTGTATAGGTTCGACCATATATGCGGCAATGTACTCGCCTTTTTTTTCAAAGAGTCGTTGCAATGCACCAACGTCATTATACGGTACTAATTCTATACCGGGAACAAATGGGCCAAAGTTTTCTTTTGAATCAGGATCATCTGAAAATGAAACAGCCGCTAGAGATCTACCATGAAAATTTCCAGTAGCGCCAACAACAATCGCTTCATTTGCTGGAATACCTTTTACTTCATAACCCCATCTTCTACAAATTTTGAATGAAAGCTCCCAAGATTCTACTCCGGCAACTTTTGGAATAACTCTATCCATACCGGTAATCGCAGTTGCAGAAAGTAAAAATGCACTCATATATTTATGTCTAATTGACCTTGGAACAGTAGGAAGCTTTTCCTCTTCTAAGTGTTTTATTACTGCTTTCACAATTGTCTGGTTTAACTGGCCTTGATTTACCGCAGAATAACAACATAGACCATCAAGTATCTCTTCTTCTATATATTTGGTAATATCATCGGGATGTGGCTTTCTAGCGATTAAAGTAGAAGAATCTTTTACTTTAGAGATTACAACATTTTCTAAAGGAGAATAATTCTGTCCACCTTTTTCTTTTTCAATTTTTTCATGCTCATGTGGCGTTAAGTCACCGATCTTAATTCCATCGACACTTAAGTCGTCGCCATAGCCATCTATTAATACCTCTGCCATAAAAACTCTCTATTTTTGTGATTTATAAAAAAAGAATCAATTAAAGATTTATTCCTCTTCGGTCGAACTACCAAGATTATCGATAGGCGCTATAACACCGCGATCCTCTTCTTTGTAAGCCGCATAACCAAGAGCGCCAACGATAATGAATAAAACCCAAAATGTAGCATAATTATATTCACTACCAGAGTATTTTATGAGATCAGTAAACCTACCAATAAGTAATGAAATACGGCCCATAACGGCAAAACCAAACGAGGCACCAAAACTTATCATTAAGAAATAAATACCTATTTTTGAAGCTTTTCCAAGAAGACCCTTGTGTTCTTTTGAAAAATAAAAATATAGAAGTCCACATATCGTACCAACGAAAATAATTATATTATTAAAAATTGAGGGAGATGAAAGACTAAAGACGGGCAAACTAAAATCTAGAAGATTAACAGCCGTACCTTTAATTTGACCAAGAACATTTGAATTCAGATAACCATACGCTTTCAGCCCCGCAGCCATTCCAACAACGTATGCGATTCCCCAGCGAGCCATCCAACTAAAACGAGGAATAAGACTAAGTAGCATCATCACACCTAATGCCAAGGGTATTAAATAAGTTAAATGTTGATCATGCCCTTTATCAATACCGCCTTCTGGAAAAATTGAACTAGAGAAAAAGCTAAGTACATTATAGATAGTATACGTAATTGTATCGGGGTCATAATGCTTTGCAGGAAAAAGACGACCAAAAAGGTTTGGTTGAAGTTGAGTCCAAAATCCTAGAGATAAAAGATATCCAGCGGAAACCCCAACAAAAAGATGTTCAGCTGCCTTATAGAATGGGTTATCTTTATAAAGGTAAGAAAAGATACCAATCGTTAAAAACGCGGCAACCCAAGCACCTAATATAGTTGAAAATTCCATTTTTATTCCTTAATACTTTCTTGATCTTTTTCGTTCAATAAAAAAAGAAATATTACCAAGAACAATAAATAGCACAATTACTAAGTGAGCTACTGACTGCGCATCCATCCCGCTTGTGGCTGAACCTTTTTGATTTATTAACGACTCATATTCAGCGGCACCAGGCATACCAGCGAGGACACCAACCATTTGCCCTGATTGAACATAAGGCATAACCTCATTTACCTGAATAGATGTTACTCCTGAACTCATAGGTACCCCAGTAGGGTCTGCGGCATACTGTACCCATTCTATTGTGCCTGGATACCCAGCGGAAGCACTAAACAAAAAGTCGAAATCTTTAAAATTAGTTATGCCATCCATCATGGGAATATCGTCGACCTTTGTTTGCTTTGCATCAACAGAAAATAGTTTTCGAATATTACTAACAATACCTTTAACCACCGCCTCGCCACCAGGTCTGTAACCAAGTAAAACATAATCCTCACCATATGTCTTGTTAAACTCGCCTTCTGCGACCTGTTTCAAAGCATCCTGAGCCATAAACTGCCCATCAGGCCATAGGCAAGTGACATAAACCTTTTGATCATTTCTGAATAAATGCCTCATGATGCTAATAGTCATAGGATGGTTTTCAGGCTTTGTGCTGGGACTATATTCAATAGAGAGCAAGACATTTGACCCTTTAGGAAGAGCCTCTATAGCATCATAGACACTTTTTGAAGTATCGGTTGCTCGAATTGGAAGCCCAATTGGCACAAGCAGAGGAATAATTACAACAACAGCAATAACAATAAATATCCACCTTCTATCGACGCTGCCTATTTTTAAAAAAATATTTTCTATTTTATCCAATTTACTCACCTATGTAAGATCTTTCTATTCCTAGGATATAGCGAATTGAGGTCGCAAAAATACCCAAACCAATTCCGATCATTATCGCACGAGCACCAGCAACATTAGGATAAAAATAAATCCATTCTTGTATTGACGGAAGATAGAATATACCCGGTTGATCTATTGGCCAGCCTGTTATAACACCTCCTATGGTAACAAGTGAAATACCTACAGCAACAAAAACAAAAGTGATCTTCATGTCCTGTTTCAAACTATTCACATAGATACCAAGACAAAGAATAATCAGATACATAATAAACCAGGAAGATATGATACCTCCGATAGGAACTCTACCAACCATAATAATAATACCAGAGACTAGAAGCAGAGTCGCTTCAAAATTTCTTATTCTAAAAGCACGATAAGAGGCTGAAGCAACAAAAAATGCCAATAAAGAAAACATTGTTGCTGACATTGGAGAAAAAACATAATCAAACATCCATTTAAAAAGAGTTCCGTCTGAGGTGACATGAGCGCCCCATTGAGCAACAGAGTCATCTACTCCTTTTACAAAAAATCCTGCAATAATTGCAAAAATAAAACCAAAAACAGCAATGATACTGTACTGCCAACCAGGCTTCTGATACAAAACCTTCTGTAATTGTAATTTAATTAAATTTAAAGCTCCAAGTATGATAGCAAAGCTAGCTAAAACATCAAACCACTGTGTTGCATCATCGCCAACAAATTCTTTGACATTTGGCTGATCTATAAACCAACCAAAAAGGGTAATTGAACCGATGAGCGTTACGATAAATATCGGTATCTGTCTTTTCCAAAACATAATCGACTACCTTATTGTTAAATACTTTATAATATTAAAACCAATTCCAGTTGATTCATAAACCGTCATTATAATAGCTGAAATAACAATAACAGATATAACAACTAGCTTAATCATATCTTGACCCTTAACACCGCCGATAAGCTCAGGTTTTTGGCTTAAATATGCACTGGCCGCAAAAAATTCTTCACCTATAAGAGTATAATCACAAGCAGTTACAAAAAAAGGTATTTGTGCCTGCGAAGCAGTACCTGCTATTTGAATAGCACCAATAGAATTTCCAGTTTCAGCTAGAATGAGAGACTCAGCATAAAACTTACCCATATACATACAAGCTGCAGGCTTTTCGCGAAGCATAATGCCATTAACACCAGCGGCGTAAGCAAATTGATCATCTGTCAAGTAGTGAACCATGTCTTCATTAAACATATCCGGCCTACCCTCAACCATGTAAGCTTCTCTGCAAGACTCTCTAGCGGCCTTCATCACGATAGATCTAGAAACGGGAACATTAAGACTAGTTTCATATCGAGCCGTCATCTTTGCAACATGACCTAGAACAACAACCCCGGCGACTGTCTCGACTTGATCCATATCTTGAATTCCGGGAACGTAAAGAATCGGCCTACCCATTTCAGTAGAACGACCTACGGCTTCTTCAACAGCTTTTAGAGCTGGAATTGGTCTTAGATAAAATTCCTCTCCTCGTTCAGCAGCTCTAATATAATATAACAGAGTGGCACTAAGAGTGACGATGGAGAAAAGCATTATGAACCTTTCCGTAACAAAATAAGGATGACCTAATAGCCAGTACACAAGAAAAACAACTGTAATCGAAGCGATTACAAACCAAAAATTTCTATCCTTCAAATATTATCCCTAATTGCATCTTTTGAATCTAACATCTCAAGACGTTCAATTTCATCTAATAAAATTGATAGCGAATCTTTTTTATTTAACAACTCCGCAGCTCTGTAATACCCGTCTGCCTGCACAAAACCATTAATTATTGGACCCATAAAAACCATTAAATGACTTCCAAGGGAAGACAGCGGCCGTACCATTTCTAGAAAAAATATTGATGGCGTAACGAACCCCGAACTATGAACTTTTTTAGCTAATCTGTGAATAAAATCAATATCTTGCTGGGAAATTTTACCATCAACAATCTCTTTATTTAAAGACGTCAAACTAATCAGTCTCTACAACTTCTAAATTAGAACGTGGAATTTCTATCAACTCACCATCTATATCAATAATAGCAACTCGAACCATTGTTTCAGACTCCATTTTCCTCAATTCAGATGGAAGCTCTTTCACAGAGCCAATTTTACCAAAATTTGGAGAGCGGATAACTCTAACTAAGCTACCTTCTGTCATACCAGACATTTTTTTAGAATTCTCATCACTATCTTTTTGGCTACTTGCATCGGAAGGGATAATTATCTCGGGCCTTATTACGCCAGCGCGTATCTGAGTAGCACCATTAATTGAGGCTAATCGACCACTATTCTCTCTCAATAAATCAAATGTTTGCTGTCCCATCTGGATTTTACCATAACCTTCTGTAACTATTAGTGAGGTAATTAATTCCTCAGAGCCAGTTATTGCCACACCAAGCGTGTATCCTAAAATTTCTTCTAAGTCATAGTAATTAAACCCACCAACAACAACACCAGCAACTTTGCATTCTAAAGCTTTTTTATACGCTTCTAAACTAATAAAACTTCCACCTACTATTATCAAACCCTCATGTTCAGGCTTTATCATATCAACACTAATTTCAGAAGTTCTATTTTCTGAAAGCATCTTGATTTCACCCCGGCTTTCGCCTCCTATACCAAAGATGCCTTGAACAAAAGAACCATAGCTTTTTATAACCACACCTTCTTCAGTTATTACTTCATCAACAACACCTCGTATGTAAGCATCAACTTCTACAGGTATCGGAGCTTCTCTAATCACAACTTGCCCTGTAATATTGGAAACTGACTCAATGGTACCATCAACGGGGCTATTTACACTCGATTTAAAATATCCGAAAATGCCATTCGTTTGTGCAATCAAATCATTTTTACTTACTTTAGAGCCTTCTTTTGCAATCATAACAGTTTCAACATCTGAGGCATCAACATTCAACTGATTAGCAATATTAACCATTTGCACATTACCTGGTAAATCTGTTTTCGCAATAGTATCTCCAGGCGCTACGGTATCTCCAACGGATGTATCAACAGACCCTTTCAAAGGAAGCCTACGCTCTTTTAAAATTTTAGTATTCTTTAATACCTTTAATCCTGGTGTATACGAATGAGCCATATTATTTGCCTAATTCAGGATATTCATCTACAGCATCAGACCACTTTTTAAGATCTGCAATACGCTTTGAGGAAGATTGATCTATTTGCAATGGCCTACCTCGACCATCAATTATAATACCAACTTGTCCGCCATATATATCAGTATTTATTTGCTCTCCAAATCCAGCACCTACGTTAACACTTTTACCTGGAGTTAGAGTAGCCTTGACTTTTTCGTATCCTACTTTAATTCTTATTAAATCGCCGAAGCCAATATCAATGTTTTTCTTATCGCCATTTTTAAATTCTAAATTCACGTTAAGAATTTTTTCACTATTATTTAGTTTACCAACTGGTGCGATACAAGTACCAAGGCGAATCAAACAGTCTTTTTCAAAAACCTCAAGCGCAGCCACCCTAGCCTGTTCAGCGATTTTTTTATTTTCAATATTTGCCATTACACCTAGTTGAGGCATCATAAAAATTGAATCTACAGCTAAAGAAGTGACTCCTTCAGGCAAAAAACTATCAATTAACATTTTTGCTGATTGTTCTCTCCTTGGTGCATGAGATAAGACACCACCAGAGCCAACGATGAGATCTAGCTCCATCATGTCTACAAGAGATTCACCAGAATCTGATTGTTCAAAAGCATCTGAAATAGTTCTTTCTTTTTGGACACCTTTGAGATTTACCGCAAAAGCTTTATGCTGTATAAACGATAATCTTAGGGCTTCTCTGGCTATTGCTTGCTCAATTACAAGCTCTTCCAAACTCTGTGGAACTGTTGTCGGGCGAATCATTTTATTACCGATTCTATTTGTTAATTCTTTTTCATCTATATCAAAAGGCACCCAACGAAGAACATTAGGTAAAGAGGCCTCCGCAAGTACGTTACAAATCGAGTAACTCATGCCAAGGTTTGCGCTAACAGTTCTATTAAACTGACTCTGAAAAACAGAAAAGATATCGGTAGTCGCACCTCCAATATCAACACCAACAACAGAAATATTTTCTTTATTTGCAACCATTTCAATTAGTGCGCCCACGGCACCAGGAGTCGGCATAATCGGAGCATCTGTCCAACTCATCAATTTTTTGTAGCCTGGAGCTTGTTGCATTACATGCTCCATAAACAAATCATGTATTTTATCTCTGGATGGTTTGAGGTTTTCTTGTTCTAAAACAGGTCTAATATTTTCTGTAACATCAAGATCTGTAAGTTTACCGAGTGTCTTTTGTATGTCAGAAGTTGCTTTTTTATTTCCAGCGTAAATAACTGGTAGCTTGTAATTTTGACCTAATCTTGGTTGCGGATTCGCAGCAGCTAATATTTCAGCAAGTTCAACCACGTGCTTTGTTGTACCTCCATCAATACCACCAGAAAGTAAAATCATATCTGGTCTTAATTGTCGTATTCTAGTAATCTTTTCATGCGGTTTTCTGCCATCATTGGCTGCAAGTACATCCATAACGATAGAACCAGCGCCAAGGGCCGCGCGCTCAGCGCTTTCTCCCGTCATCGATTTGACAACACCTGCTACCATCATTTGAAGTCCTCCACCAGCAGAACTAGTCGATATATATATATCTACGCCATCATCTTTTTTCTGAGGCGTAATAATATTTTCACCATCAAGTATTTTTCGACCAGAGAGCTCTTCAATTTCCATTGTAGCATTTAAAACGCCTCGAGTTACATCTTCAAAAGGAGCTTCAACAGTTGTAGGTGCCTCACCTCTAAAGGTTAAGCGATATTCACCATCAACAAATTCAATTAAAATTGCTTTTGTCGTAGTACTACCGCAATCAGTAGCCAGTATAGAACGAAGTTTCAAATTAAAATTTTCTAAGTATAAAAATTAATTAATGTTTATTGATTAAAAACCAAGAGGTAAATATAAATCAAAGGCGATGAAAAAAGTAAGGAATCAAAGCGGTCCAATATTCCTCCATGCCCTCTTAAGATATCTCCAGAATCTTTGACTCCAACATCGCGCTTAAGAAGCGACTCTCCAAAATCTCCAAGCTGGCCAAAAACACCAGAAATAAAACCAAATACAATACAATCAATTAAAGAGTATGTAGGTCCTAAAAAATCAAGCTTATATGCAATGAAAAACGTTAATATAGAAAAAATAAAACCAGAAATCGACCCTACCCAACTTTTTTTAGGACTTATTTTGGGAAGAATTTTTTTCTCACCAAATTTTGTTCCAAAAAAGAAAGCGGCTGTATCACATAGCCAGACAGACAAAAACAATAAAAGCGTAACATTGGAATCAAAAATATGATCTAATTGCCTTAAGTGGATCAGTGTTCCAAGCAAGGTTGGAACAAAAATGATACCCAAAACGGTATTTGCAATATTTTGCAAAGGCTCCTTTTTATTATTTATTATTTCAATGATAAAAAGACTAATTACAGTCATGCAAGCTAGACCGAGCACTGTAATTTGATGATGAGCATAAACGCCAGAGTAAGCTAGTCCAATAAAAACAGTTATAATAAATCCAAATATACGATTTGGATAACTACCTTTTATTTCACACATTTTGAAAAACTCATCAAGACCTAGCAACATAATCAACGTAGTAACAATGGCAAAAATTGGGTTCCCAACATAAAAACAACCTATACCTAAGGGGACCCCCAGGATTAAAATCAGCTTTCTACCTTTAAGTTCTTTCATATCCTAATTTACTATAATCATTAGATTAAAATTAGATTATAAGTTCTACGCCTCCTTTGATTAAAGTTACAGATACAGGCGACGTCCCAATAATCTCCCCGTCAATATTTAATTTTCCTTTATCATCTGGATCAATAGAAAACGATTTACATTGAACATATTCACATGCATCATGATCTACATGCGAGCCATCAAATAATTTGGGAAATACTGAAAATAAAGTGAGGCTAGATGCTTTTTTAACAATGATTAAATCTATTAAACCATCATCAATTATTGCATTAGGCGCCATTTTCATATCTTTGCCAACATATTTAGTATTACAAGCAATAATAAAAGCGAAATCACCTTCCCTTTCAACTCCATCAATAGTTATTTTTGCAATTCTACGCTTATTTTTAATAATTTCAAAAAATGAAGCAATATTATAACGCTGACCACCGAACATACGTAGTTTTTCGGCAAACACAGAAATGTCAGTTGCCATTCCCCAGCCAATGAGGTTAAGTGAAAAGAAATCTTTTTGACCACAGCTTGCTTTCATGACGTCAATTTTTCTAGAACTATTCTCTGCTATTATTTTTACAGCAGACTCTTGTTTAGTAGCTCCAACAGTCTTCATAAAAGAATTACCCGTACCATTTGGTATTACTGATATAGGAATTCTATCATCTGCTGATTTTGATAACATCCCATTCAAAACCTCAAACAATGTACCGTCTCCCCCCACAGCACAAACAGAATCAAAAGTAGTTAAATTTTCATTTTTTACTATATCTTCGGCATGACCATTATACTCAGTTTTTATTAAAGTACTTTTTAAGCTGTATTTCTTAAAATACATATTAACTGAGTTTATAGCGTTATTAAAATTAATAGTTCCGCTTTTAGGATTAGCAATTAAAAGGATCTTTGTCATTTTGGGCGATCCCTGTGATGCATATAAACACCGTCGCCCCATTCAATAACATCAATTTGTACTTTTGTTTTTCCTTGCTTAATAAAATCTAATTTTTTAGCAGCGCCGTAAGAACAGTCTAGCATTCTTCCTTGAATGTAGGGGCCTCTATCATTAATTCTTAAAATTAAAGATTTACCATTTGCCAAATTGGTGACCCTTGCAACAGTATTTAAGGGGATTGTCTTATGAGCAGCAGTTAAGCCGTACATATCATAAATCTCCCCATTTGCAGTAAGCTTTCCATGAAAATCCTCTGCGTAAAATGAACTGATACCGACCATCTTTTTTTTATGTTTGACATTAGTATTTACTGTTTTGGGATCAATAAAAATTGCCTTGCTTTTAGAGATGTTTTTTTTGATTGGTGTCCGATATTTTTTTTTAACCTTAGAAGTCGCCGTTCTTCCATATCTTGGTGCGCTTGAGCAGGCAGCGAAGACTAAAAAAACCAGAACATAAATGATTTTTCTATGAATCATTTATTTGCCTCAATGCTTCGTATAATACTATACCTACACTCGTTGCCAAATTTAAACTCCGTATATTTTTATTTATCATTGGTATCGTACAAGCATTCTCAGGATACTTGTTTAGAATTTTTTCTGAAATACCAGCTGTCTCACTACCAAAAATAATAATGTCATTAGATTTATATTTTCTTTTTGTATAAATATTTTTTGATTTTGTCGTCAATAAATGAAAATTATTTTTAAAAGTATTTTCACAGTACTGATTTAAATCTGGAAAACATTCCCAATTTATGTAATTCCAATAGTCTAACCCCGCTCTTTTTAAATATTTATCACTCATATCAAACCCAAGTTTTCCGACTAAATCTAATTTTACATTGTTTGCACCACACAAGCGGGCAATGTTGCCGGTATTTGGTGGTATCTGGGGTTCAAATAATGAAATTGTTAACATATTTATTTCACTCGACTAAGCGCATAATTAATTTTTGGTATGCAATAAGGATCCATAATTAAGGCTGTAGCTAAACCATATAATGATGCACCAGCATCTTTCACTGCATTCAAATGATGTATTGTCGATATACCGCCTGTTGCCATAATCTTTAAATTCATATCGTTGAATAAATTGACCAGCTCCAAAGTTCTCGGGAAAATTGCAACACCGCTTAATCCCCCGCCACCGCGAGGAAGACTACCATTTTTAAAGCCTAAATATTCGATTGTTTTAAATTGCGTGTTGCCGGCATTTATGATCATTTTTTCTTTCGACTTAATAACCTCCCCAATTTTTTTGAGGTGATCATTGTTCCAATCAGGAGATATTTTTACCGAAACCACAGAATCATTTTTCGCTCTAATATGATTGATCAAAGTTTCTAATTCGTCAATATTCTCACCAATAGTGCTGCCAGTATCTGTATTTGGGCAACTAATGTTTAATTCAAAAAAATATTTACTAGATTTTAATTTATTTGACATCGTATCCAACACATTAAATGTTTTTATATAATCATCAAGGTTCTCACCACCAATTGACAAACCAATCGGCTTTTTATGGTTCCACAAAGGATTGTCAATAATTGCCTTAGAAAATTTTTCAACGCCTTCGCCAGGAAGACCTAGAGCATTAACTAAACACGCTTGTCTTTCGAGTCTAACTTGCTGTAATCGAGGTTTCGAATTTCCTTTTCTCTCATCTTTCATAATGGTTTTTAGTATTGCGCCACCTAATCCAAGCTTTAGCCATATACCAATCAAGTTTTTATCAGATTTAAATGACGAAGCTATAATCGGAGACTTGAATTTCAGGTCAAATAGTTCAACCTCTAAATTATCAGGTATTAAAAATTGATAAGCTATACCGCCAAAAAGCTTATCGATTTTCACTAAATTCCTATCTCCAAAATCAACTATAGATTCAAGATCTTGTTTCTTATTAAATATAAATTGATATAAAGAAGTAATTATTCTTGCTAAAAATCGAGTAGCCCTATAAAAAAAAGAGAAAAGATATTTTCTTATTATCACAACTACTAATTAACTATGCCTGTACTATCACTTTTGGAGCTAGAAATCATATTTTCAATAATTTTCACCCTATACTTTGCAAAGTTATTTTGCTCTGAGGAAGGGTGTCGCCTACCAAGCCAGCTATAATATTTAAATGCGCTGTCGAGTTCTGCATATTTATAATCATATTGATAACCTAAAAAATAGGCAGCCGAGGCGGATAGCTCACTTAATGAGTCTGCGGAAATAACGTCTTTAAAGACATCCAGGGATGAAACTGGGTTACTGGACCATAATTTTTCTGCTTTAAAAAATAATTTTTCTATTGGTCGCCTAACAACATTTTCATCCACTTGTTTAAATAAGTAAGAAGTGTAATCAGAACTAGCATGATTACTCTGCAATAAATCCTTGTATTTATCAAACATCAATGAATCTTTAGTGTTTTCATAAATCATAGCTAAGGTAAAAATTGATTTTGGAACAAACGGAGAAGAAGAGTCCATTTCAATAATTTTTTCAAAATACACAATCCCTGAATCAATTCTATCAAAACTGAAAGCTTCAATATCGCCTAACAAATAAAGTAATTCTTCCATTGATTTTGAGGCGCTAGTTTTTTTATGGGTAATTGAATCTGCTACTAATGAATCAATAATAGATGAATCTGGTACAGCTTGGTATTTATTTAGCTCACTTATTGCATCTGTATACTTTTCAATTGCATTAATTTTGCTGTCGCAAAATGGTCCAAATTCAGTCCTTCCATATTCTTTTTTCACCATAGAGAACTTCTCTTTAGCTATCGTAGGGTTCCATTTTTCAGCCAAGTAAATCTTACCAATTATATAATATGCTTCTGCAGAAGTCTGCGTTCTCGGATAATCATTAATTATAGACTCTAAGCGAACAATTGCATTGTCTGTATCTTCTTGACTGATGTATAACTTGACGAGCTCTAACTCAAGGTCACCTTTAATATTTTTGAATTTATCATCAACCAACATGGATTTGATTTTTCTTTCTACCAATCTAAAATCACCTAGGAGTCTAGATATTTTTAAAATTTGTATATGTGCATTTTCAATTTTTTCTTTTGTTAATGAATTTTTAATTACTTCTTTGTAAGCACTCTCTGCAACATCATATTTTTCATTATTAAAAGCAATATCCGCAAGCTGATTGTATACAATCCCTTTTTTTGCTCTGTCTTTAATAACCTTAGCACCTTCCTCTAAATGGAATAAAAAATTACTATTTTGATCCTCAATTAGATAAATATCCGCCAATGATAGATGGCTTTGGGCAATGATCTCATTTTTATTAGAGGATTTGATAATATTTTGAAGTTCTTCAATTGCTGTTTGTGTTTTTCCTTTTTTCCATTTACATACTGCAGACCAGTATTTAGCTTCAGCTATTTGTTCTTCGTTACCCTGATTATAGATTATCTTAAGATTTGAGATTGCATTATCATATTCAGATCGGTAAAACTGAGCTTTAGCCATTAAAAGAATGGCGTCATTTACATATTTTGATTCAGGGAAATCTGACAGAACAATCTTACACTTCTGAATTGTTTTCCCATAATTATCCATTGCTCTAAGCGGTACGGCTTTATCTGATTTCTCGAGACGAATACGATCAGCTTCATTGAAATATTTTTCTGCATTATAGAAAGTATTGAAATAAGCGCAAGAGGATAGCAATAAACTAACCGTTATAGGAATTAAGCGATGTATTGTCCAAATTCTGTGCATAAATTAAAATTAAATTTACTTATATGATTAAAGTTAATGTTGAAAATATTTCACTCTAAATGTTAAAGTTTAAAAATTACCTTTTTATATGTTTTATTATCTGCTCTAGTCTATTTAGCCAAAAAAGTCGCGACATGGAAAAATTTGGCTTTATTGATTTAAGAACAGATAGCATGAATGTACCATTTTATATTGATGGGATTTTTGTGGGCAAGAATCCTCTCAAAAACCCAATTCCTGTACTCCCGGGTTTTCACCTAGTTAGTTACCTTCCCCCAGAATTGACAAAAAAATACATCGAAGAAGATCTCTCTGATGCTTACAAAAGAGTCTATGTTTCACCAAATGATACATTAGAAGTATTCTTATTCTATGATCATTACGTTAGAGAAACCAAAACCTTGGATGCTCAATTTATGGTAAAGAGACTAACGGCGGTTAGTTTGATTTTAATGGCAGTTTTTTTGATTTTTCAAATAAGCTAAATTTTTTATTCTAAGCATTAATTTATCATTGTAATTTTAAGTATATGAAACATCACACTTTTGAAGATGGCCTAAAATATAGGCATGATTACAAATGGCCAGAGCCAGGAACAAAAAAAGATTGTCCCAAATGTAATATTTCTCTTGAGCTTGTAGAAAATAGCCCCTCATACTACGGCAAGCCGTGGTGGTGTTATAAGTGCAAATGGCAGTTTTCAGATGAAGATTTCCAAGCAATGAGATCAGAAGAAGAGTAAAGAGACTACGCTAAACTCACCGCTGGTAAATCAGCGCTAATCGAATCAATAATCCACCTAGCTACTACAGCATCATCTAGGTAGCCTATATCTGGTACGATATCTGGTATGTCATCATCAGAGTCACAAAAGTAAGAAATAGCAAAAATAATTCTTTTCTTTATCGATTCTGTTAAATCTGGGTAAGTTTGATAAATACTTAAAAGAACTGAAACATTTTTAATAAGATCTGTTTCAATAGTATTTAACTTTTTTGAAGAGACAAGATTATCAAGTTTTAAGTTAAGAGACTGGATTATTTCGGAAGATTTGTTTAAATCGATTTTATCAATCAGTCTAAGATAATGCGCTTTATCTTCTTCGGTTAATTGAAATATTTTAGATATATTCATTAACTAAATTTTAACAAATAAAATAAAATATACTAATGGATATTGGCGATAAAATTAAACAGACTTTAGAATCTTCTTTAAACCTTAATCATTTTGAAATAAAAGACTTTACTGGTAGGCATTTAAATCATGAACAACATGATGGCGGCTTTCACCTAGAAGCTATAATCGTTTCTAACGATTTCACGGATAAATCCTTAATAGAAAGACATAAATTAGTTTATGCCTCACTTGGAGATCTCATGAAACATGAAATACATGCTTTCAGCATGAAAACGTTCACCAATGATGAATGGGAAAAAAACTAAGACCATGGGTATTTTTAGCTCCAGTAGGAAAGAAGAAATAAATCAGCCTGATGAAATGTCACCTCTTGAAGCGGTAACACATCTTTTTGCTGCTATACAAATTGCTGATCAACAAGCTAGTTTTGAAGAAAAAGAGTCTTGGATAAATGCTATCTCAAAATTATTCCCAGAAAATTCTTCTAAAAGGTCAGAAAAATACTACTCTCAAGCACACAAGGCTCTTTCGTTACAAAACAATGAAAAAAGGCTAGCATACATTCAATCTACCCTGAAAAGGATTAAAGCACTCTTATCTAAAGATCAAATAGATTCAATTGGACCCATGATTGCAGATATCGTAGAAGCCGATGGTATCGTAATGACTTCTGAAATGGATATTGTTTCCCTCGCTGAGGAAACACTCGATATAAAGATTGAAATCGAAGAATAACAACTTAATCAACTTCCAAAGTCGATTACTTTTAGCTTTGCAAAAGCAATTATATTCTTTCTAGTTTTTTTTATCAAATCTTTTTTGTTTTTATAGGACCTATCAATCTCATCTTTACTGATTTTTTTCCTTTTTGGCAGTTTTTGCAAATCTTTTATAAGTAAACGAACTATTTGATTATGTTTTTTGTTTTTTATTTTCGGAATTATTTTTTTGGCAAGATTGTATTTACCAGTATAAATGTAAGACCAAACTAAGGGTTTATAATGAACTGTTTTTTTTCTTGTAAGCTCGCTGCATCTATTAAAAAACTTTATCGCTATTTTCCATTGATTAGTATTGAAAAAAAACAGGCCTGTATTATAATTTTGTTTGAAGTTTCCCTCTTCAAAAACTAACTGAGGGTCTCCCTCAAAAAAGTATTTTTGTCCAAAAATTGGATTTGAAAAAAGTAATATTATAGCATAAAGAGCTATCTTTTTATATTTCATTCTAAATAGCATTATGACCAACATATGAATTTACAATCTTTTTAAAAACGCCAAGACATTGTCTAATATTATTGCGTTCAGTACTAGAACGATCTATAATATTAATTTTCGAAATCCAAGTTTGACTATTTTTGTCGAAAAAAATTGGTGGTGTCTTTCTTTTACCAAATAATAGTTCCAGGTGCCTGTTTAATTGATTTACTCTACTACCAATAGCCATTTTCTCGTTTTCTAAACCGAAAAACCTGATTTCTTTTTTTCTTGAAAACAGGAACAAGGTTATTAAAAGGGTGTTAGGTGTTTCTTCATTTTCTTTTTCCGCGAAACCATAATCCCTAGCTTGCTGAACTGACTTTCTAATTCCTCCTAGGATTACTCTCATTTGAGGGATAGATGTTTTTTTAGATGGCAAAATTTCTATACTAATATCTTCCCAATCATGATTCATACTCGTTGACATTTCCTTAAGCCAAAGTTTTGCATATTGTTTTTCATCAAAAGGTACTAACTCAGAAAAGTCATTTAGAGATTCTACTGATAAAAAATTTATTAATTCTATATCACTAGACAAGTGGTTAGTCCATTTTCTAACTTTATTTAAAAATAATATTTGCCTATCAAAAGCGGAGAAAGCCCAAACAAAAATAGATTGTACCATAATCAATACTGTGATAATAACTAAATTAAAAACTCCATTAATTAAGCCCAAAAATGTTGTGACTAAAATAAATAATATTTGAAATATTATAACCGCAAAATGGAGTCGAAAATCAATGTATTGAGATTTAATACCATCATTGATAAATTGATGAAAATAAGAAAAATCATTTAAAACCGTCATGCCTTCTTTATTAATTTTCTCAAGACACTCTTCAAGCTTTATAAATAAATCATTGTCGTTATATTTACTGCTAGATTCAATTAATATAAGCCGCTTTATTATATCATAATTCATAAAATCATTGACCAAACCGTGGTTGCTTTAAATAAAATTTATAACGGCTTAATGATCGCAGCGTATCTAATGATTTTCTATGAAAACTTAATGCATAGATTAAAGAATCAAGTTCATGTTTGATAATTAGCTTTTCTAGTTCAATATTTAAGTTAGGCTCTTTTATGTTAGTGGAATCTAATCTCAGACCTTTCTCTTGGTTTACTTTTTTTAACATTTCACTGTAACCAAACTCAAATTTTATATCTTCAAGTCTTTGAATTAAAACAGAATCCATACTTTCATATTTTTTTTCGATTAAAATTAAAGAGTCCAATGACCATTCTTTGTATGCTATTAACTCTAATGTCGAAATAATTGATTTTTTAATTCTATTAGATTTTTTGTTTTTAATCAATACCTCGTCATATTCATTTACAACTTTTATCGGCGGTAGATATTTTCTTTCAGGTCCAAAAATAAAAAGCATAACAACACCAATAGCTATCAGTAGCGCTAGAAATTGAGATATGTTAAGTTTCATTT
Organism: bacterium; assembly: GCA_018645565.1. GTDB lineage: Bacteria > Fidelibacterota > Marinisomatia > Marinisomatales > UBA1611 > TMED80. The sequence goes on from JABGWJ010000098.1 coordinate 29,178, forward strand.
ATTTAATAATTGTTAAATTTTATATTCAAGTATGAGCCAAAAACTTATTATAATACTAGTTAGCTTATCTTCAATCGCATTGTGGTGGTTTAACATCTTCCCCGTCCTATTGCTAATACTGCCAATAATGTATATAAAGAGCCTCAAAGACTAGATTATCAATAGACTTCATACTGATACATCCAGTGCCAAGGGCTAAAATCAGTCCGTATAGTATCTTGAATAAAGCTTTTTAGACGGATTGCTTCTAAATCTATAGTTTGTTCGCCAACATTTGTTTTTAAGGTTAATTTAGCTTCATTTTCACCTATTTTAAGTTTTGAACGATCTATTAAAATTTTTACCGATGTTGCTGACTGGACAATACCTTCATTTGGAACTGCTTTTATCCATTTCACAGCTGGGTCAATTGACCAGGTCAACGTCCCTCCACCAAAGTTTCTAATGTTAAAAGTTTGTGCTGCTTTTGTAGAGTCAAAAGATAAATATTTTGTATCAACATATAAGGACGGCTTGGCAACAATTAATTCGACCGGAATCGCTTTAGATCCTGCGTTCGATTGAATATTAATATTTCCATAATATTTCCCTGTTTTTAAACCTGACCTTTTAACTTTTACAGTACAATTAGATGCCTTCTTTGTAGAGCCTTTTATTCTATCGAAATACAACCAACTTTCATTAGCTGATAAAGACCACCTTAATAAACCACCACCATTATTAATTATCGAAAAATCTAATGTGTTTTTCTCCGTAATAAAGTTTAAAATCTTTGTAGATACTTGAATCAAAGGTGTTTTATTGACGATTACTTTGCATGGTCCTGCAATATTTAAATTATCTTTATTAAAAGAGTCTTCAACTTTAATTAAAAATTCATCACCCACAATAAGGTTGTTCCACCAATCATACTTGCCTTTATTAGGTACATGCTCTTTAATTAGACTCCAATTGATACCGCCATCAACACTAACATGTAAATTTACTAAAGGAACCCAATCATGTGTATCCCATGTTATTTCTACATTTTTAACTTCTTGGTATGCAAGACCTTTTGTGGGTGAATTTATTTTTAGTTCAGTACTTTTAGATAAGTTCGAAAGGCCAGTTTCTATTAAACTTGTAATTTGATTTTTAATTGCTACATCTGATTTACCATGCGGGTTAATTAACCCATTTTCATTTTTTGAAGAAGACCAATAATTATTATTTAAAGAAACATCATCATTATTTGAATAACTAGAAATTTCTTCGCCACCATGATAAAAACGAAGCTGAAAATTTTCTACAGCAGGTTTTACAACCAACACGCTATCATCTGATGGCAAATAGGTAGATTTAAAGTAATGTTTTAAATAATAGTCATTTGAAGAAACAAGGTTCATTTTTTTTACAGACCAATCTACATATTGCTCTGTACTATCTATTAGCCCAGTATGTTTTCCATATTTCACCCAACTATTCGAATTCTTACCTGCTAGAGAATTCCAGCCACATTGAAAAGGAGCATTTAAATAAGTTAAAGTCTGATCTCTAGAGTTTTGCACTTCAAATACTGGAGACCAAACGCTTTTACCAGTACAAGGCTGCCAACTAAATTCATTCCCACCATCATTTGAGTTATAATCAAAACCTATCCAACCAATTCTACCAAAAGGCACTTCTCTTTTAATTTTTCGTTCAAAATTATTTACCCATCCACTTCCGCTATACTCGATACCTGACCAGTTTGACCATATATTATCATACTTAAAATTATCAAGAACTGTCGTTTTATAATTGTCAATAAAATTACTATTGGATATCTCTATTACAGGACGCGAAGTTTTTGTCCAAGAGTTAAGATGTCCATTCTCGCTCCAATCCGTTAACTCAAGACCATAACCGCCATTTGTTTGTATCGTGCAATACTCCATATTTACTTTACTACCACCACCAACCAAAATCCCATTTGAACGATTATTGATAATGTCAGCGTAGGTAATAATACTTATACCTGGCGACAAGACGACTCCATGTCTATTTTGACTGATAAGTATGTTTGATGCTGTCAAATGTCCATAGTTAACAATGCCATTATCTAAATTCTGATTTACTTTCATATTATTAATTGTTACCATTCCATAGGTATTATTTACTAGGCCAATACCGCCCCCTCTGCTTATGTCTACCCAATCAAGACTTACAGTACCTTTTTCAATTAATAGAGAAACATTATCACAATGACGAATACTTACATTTTCAATTTCCACTAGGTCGTTATTATTACTTTCAACATAAATACCGTTATCACTACAAAATTGTATTTCAGTGTTGGAAACTTTAATAGGGGATTTAATATCTAAACCTTTTTCAGCGTTAGATATTTTCAAAAAGTCTAAATTACTTTTTGAATGAGATGATTCGAATTTTATTCCAGCCCAATATTTTTTTTTAATTGAAGAGCCACGCGGACCAATGTAAACGAGATCGTCAGCCGTGCCTAGAATATTAAGAGCACCTAAAACTAAAATTTGAACGCGATTAGTATCTTTATTATCAAGAATTTTATTTTGCACATAAATACTAACACCAGCATTAATTGTTAAGACTGAATTTGGTTGAACAATGACATTTTCGCTCAGCATTCTATTACGAGTCCAAGTGGTATTTTTTTTTATTATAATATCAGCATTTGAGGTATCACTAATAGCAATGATGCAGAATAAATAAATAAGTATATTATATCTTATTGCCATAGTTATTAAAATTTAAAAATAATGAAACAATAAGACCTCGAATTTTATAATTTATTTAAATAGCTATTTTTCCTTTACCAATTAGCGTATCATTATATTCCTTCGCCAGATCATATGCTTCTTGAAAGGAGAGCTTAACTTCTTTTTGTTTTATTATCCGTTTAAGAAAATTTGAGACAAGATACCCGTATAGAGAATATTCTACCATTCTTTTATTATCTGCAGCTAGGCTCATAATACCCAGGCTAGAATTTCCACACATATAACAACTCAATTTAAAACGTCTATTCATAAAATTTTTTTCATACATTAATGATTCCTCCATTTTTTCTTGATCATTAAGTATTCTAAAGAAATGAGATTTTGGTATTTCAACTCCGGATCTAATCGCTTTCCAACTTGATTTATGTTTAACAACTTTTATTGCTTTTGAACTCGTCTGAGCATTACCGAGATTAGATACTAATATAAAAATGAACAGGAAATATTTATTTATAGACATTTATAAATTTGAATTATTTTGAACCAGAAAAATTTATTTTATTAATATTTTATTAAAAACCAGATTAAAACTTAAAATAGTATTTATTATAAATGGCATATCATAATTAGTTTTTATCGTGTCATTTCATGAAAATAATCCTAAAAAAATCTTTTCAGATGAATGGAAAGAACTTCAGATCGCTGTAAAAGATGCGAGCCATGATTATCATCTCATGACTCTATCCACATCTACAAACAATAAGCCAGAGTCAAGAACGGTAGTGTTGAGGCATGCAGACCAAGAAAATTATTTATTATGCTTTCATACCGATACGAGAAGCCCAAAATATGATCAGTTAAAAAACAATCCAGATGTATCAATTCTATTTTACAGCGTAAATAAAAGGACACAATTGAGAATTACAGGTCAAGCTAGTCATTGCGAAGACAACGAGCTATTAGAATCAAAGTGGATGGGTATGAATAAAAACAGTAAGGAGTGTTACTTAGGTGAAATTGCGCCCAGTGAAAAAATACCAAATGGTAAAATAATTAATGAAGTTATCAATAAAGATCAGAATACAAATAAATTTTTGGGTTTGGAAAATTTTACCAGGATAGATATCAAAATTTCCTCTATTGAAATTCTAAGGCTCCATCATTTGGGTCACAAGAGGTTGTTTTGCAATTTAGAAAAAAACCCAATCGACTACCAGTGGTTAGCTTCATGAACTACCTAAATAAAAAGTATACAAGCCTAGCATCACTTCTTTTAATAATTCTAATTACAACTTCGTGCTCAAGGTTGTATTTTGGTCCAAATAATCCTGCAAAATTTTCTACGAGCCAGCCAAATGAGCTTGGTCCAATCGTTAGTGTTTGGGAAGATGGTATGCGTACGACCGGACAACGAAATGAATTTGAGTGGTGGTATTTTGACGGAAAACTAGAAGACGGGTCAATACTAGTTGCTTATTTTTGGAAAGTTCATTTTATTGCAGATCAGTATTTCATCGGGTTTAACTATCGAGATCCTCAAGGAAATGACTTTTTCAAAATGAAATATTTTAAGAAAAAAAACGTGAAATTTTCACCTGATAGTTGTGACGTCGTTTTTGGTGAAAACCATTTTAAAGGCAATTTAGAATCGTACAGTATCAAGATAAATCCGGATGATTTTGATGGAATCGGTTTTGATTTAAAACTGTCATCAAAACTAAAACCATATAGGCCGCAAGATGGAATAATTAAAGCAGGTGATGATTACTTTGCATGGCTTGCTGCTGTGCCAAATGGTTCTATCGATGGTGATTTAATTGTAAATGGCCAAAAAACTTCAATAACTGGCAGTGGATATCACGATCATAACTGGGGCAATACGCCGTTACAACACCTTTTTGATAACTGGGTATGGTTTAGAGGTGAAATAGAAGACAAAACCGTTGTGGCAGCTGTGTTATACATGACAGATAAGCGCGGCGGATATGATGTTCCGATTCTATACGTAGCTGATAGTGATAGTGTTCATATTAATCGTTTTGGTGAATCCGGTTTGTATTCAAAAAAATCCGCTCGGATAGAAGGTCTTTACAATAAAAAAAACGAACCCTTGTTTAATGCGCTCGATATGATAACAGAAAATGGTTATAAAGTTAACATAAAAGGAAAAAGTGTTCTTGATAACTCTGCCCTTTTTAAAAGAATGGGAATGCCCTTGCCTCTGCGCTTAGCGATGAATGCCGCAAAAATCGACCCATTTTACACTCGTTTTGATAGTGACATGACGCTGAAAATAAAAGATGAAGAACCATTAAAAGGGTTTGGCGTTTTTGAAATCATGGATTTAAAATGATTGCTCCGGCTTTATGTTTTCAACATGTAACTAAAAAATTTGAAAATATAGTTGCGCTCGATAGTATATCCATTGATGTTCCGCCCAATTCTATTTTTGGTTTGCTTGGTCCTAATGGCAGCGGAAAATCAACCTTAATGAGAATACTTTCAGGTCTGATTAAGACATGGGATGGAAATATAAGTATAAGCGGCGAAGATTATTCCTCTAGTACACAAGGTTACATAAATAAACTTGGGTTTCTCATCGAAGCACCATCTTTTTATGAATATCTATCTGCTATTGAAAATTTGAAAATTCTTTCAAGGTTAACAAACCTTAATAACGATAAAATAAAAGAAGCGTTAGATGTGGTTAATCTAACTGATAGAGCATACGATAAGGTAAAAACCTTTAGCTATGGAATGAAACAAAGATTAGGATTGGCGCAGTGCCTGCTTCATGATCCTGAGATGCTTATACTCGATGAACCCAATAATGGATTAGATCCATCAGGGATTAGAGAAATGAGTAAGATAATTAACAACCTTCACAAAAACGGAAAAACTATCTGTGTAAGTACACATATTTTAAGCGAAGTTGACACACTCTGTACACATGCGGCCATTCTTAAAAAAGGAAAACACATTGCAACGGTAAAACTAGATGACGACTATCACGCAGACACTACTTATTTACTAACTGTCGACAATGCCTCTAGGTGTTTCAAGCTCCTTAGTACTGATAAAGATTTCGACTTGAAATTAGTTGATGATAATAGTTTAATAGTAAAAACTAGAGTAGAAGATGCCGTAAAAGTAATTAGGCAAAAAATATCAAAAACAGATACAGTTCACTCTCTTTCCAAACAATCTAATTTAATAGTGTATTTTGATGATTAAAAATTTACTTATTAATGAATTTATAAAGGTCTCATATAAAAAAAGGACTTACATAAGCTTCGCTTTAATTACTGTTCTCATTCCATTTATTGTATTAGCGGTAAAAAGTGGTGGTGGATCTCTTGAAAGTAAATTATATGGCCAACTTGCTGATTCATTCATTTTTGTTGGTAGCTTAGTAAATGGGAATCTATCCGCTTACATTATCATAGCAATCTTAATAAGTCATATGCCTTTTTTGAGCACTATAGTTGCCTCAGAGATTGTATCTGGCGAATACTCCAAAGGTACATTTAGAATGTATCTTACGAGACCTGTAAGCAGAAACCTTGTTCTGTTTTCCAAATTAATTATTGTTCTCGGCTATACAACATTAATGATGTTCTATTTTGTGATGTATACTCTACTTGTAAGTAGGCTGATCATTGGTAACGGCGACCTAGTCGTTTTTCATGAAGGATTATTGGTGCTTGATGCTTACGATACGGTTTGGAGGTTTTTTCTTAGTTTTTGGTTATCTAATATTTTAATGCTGACTGTGACCTGTTTATGCTTTATGATTAGCACTTTATCAAAAAATAGCGTCACACCAATTATTGTGACCATTTCAATCGTTTTTGTAGGGACAGCAGTTGCTTTTATCCCAATTGAGTTTTTTGAGCTTTTAAACCCCTACTTATTTACCGGTTATATTGATCTTTTTTTAACAGCATTTCATGATCCGCTACCCAAACACTTATTCATTCAAGAAGCTATTGTTTGTGGTATATGGTCAACAGTGTTTATTGTAACATCATTTTACTATTTTAATAGATGCGACATATTAGACTAATTATATACCTATCATTACTAGTTTTTATATCCTCATCAAGAGCATATACGAGAAGCGTAGATCAAATTATTAAGAAAACTCAAGATCAATTTGAGATGGCTGATAATTACCAAGTCACTATGAAAATTCAACTCAAAGTTCCTGGTTTTCGTATGCCAAAGAAAAAATATAAAGTTTTTTTTAAACAACCTAATAAACTCAAAATTAAATCTCGCGGATTTGGAATGCTGCCAAAAACAGGTATTTTTACTTCTCCTCAAGATAATTTTGATAACTTGAAAAATATGCGCTTTCTTAGGAGCAGAAATAATGAGGGTAAAATATTTATTAAAGGTGATGTGATTGTAGATAGCTTAAAACTAAAGATGCCAAATGATTATGCTAAATTAGGTTTTAAACCAAGCGTAACCGTTAAGATAGATACAAATAAATGGGTCATAGACAATATCATAACAGAGTTAGATACTCTTAAACTTGTTGAAATAACAAATGAATACAAAATTATAGATAAAAAGTTCACAATGCCCTCTGCTTCTACTGTTCAGTATTTTATAAAAGATGCAAAACTATCTGGTTGGCTTAAAAAAGACATTACAAGTATTGTTGGCCAGAACCCACTTGAGAAATCTAATGATATGGTTGAAGGAAAAATATCGATTATATACGAAGATTATATTATAAATAAAGGCATCAAAGATAAAATCTTTGACTAAGTACTCAGAAAGTAAAATTAATAGAGACACCAGGGGCTAAAGTTTTATTTTGAGGTAGTAGCGTTGGGTTAATTGTAAGTGCCATACCGTTTTTAATAAAACTACTTTCACTTGATACATCAGAACTTATATTTTTTCTAGAGAAGTACCAGCCTGCAGTGATACTGGCTACATCCAAGAACCTAGATGACCGTTCACCATAATCTATTCCGGTAATCAATGCCGTGCCAACCCAAGCAAGATATGCAGACCCTGCACCCAGCCCAACAATTTTCTCTTGCCCTTGCGTAAGGCTTCCGTACCTTTTATTTAATCTATCAGCTAAATATAAAAAACCATTTATTCCAACCATTGTAAGCATTGTTTGGTCTTTGTAATGATTGATATCCATGGCATAACCCAAAAGCAAACTGTTCATATAGCCTAAACCCATCGATAAATTTAAAAATGCTACATCACCCTCTGTAATTGATGAATTATTAAGAGCTATATTTTTTGCCAGCTTACCGCCAGCCAAGGCCCCAGCATAAACTAAAGACGTTGTCCATCGAGCAAAGTTCTCAGGGTTTTTTTGAGACCAATCAACCCAATCAGTTTGCTGAATTACGCCTATGGTATTTAATGCTCCCAGGTTGATACCCAAAGATATTAAAAACGACTGACCATTAGAGAGTTTCCACTTTGTATATGTTTTATCTGCTAAGATTGCTCCATAAGGAACAGAAAACATGGTATAGCCAAGTGCTATTTTTCCTTCAGGGTCAAACTCGCCCCAATTTTCTAGCCCGACCATACTGATGATTGGTATAATTGAATAAAAACCCAAGTTTGCACCAGCAAACTGTAAATATGAACGCCCCAGAGGTAAATCCATTGTCCTTGTATAACTTGAGCTTAAAGAATAAGATGTAGCAAAAGCCAATAATTTAAAACCTACGTACTGATCTGCTGTCTGATCCCAATTAAAAAGGTAAGGTATTCCTTCTCCATAAAGGGTATTACCAATACCCATCGCACCGTAGATTGTTCTCCATCTGGCTTCTTGGTTTAAAGGTTTTTTTACAACATTATCTTGATATACTATACCGCTATTTTGATTATTTTCAATCGATTTAGTTATTTTCTTATTGTTAATAGAATCAATATCGTTAATAGGAATAACCAGTTCACCAAATTCAGTATTTAGCTTATAAGTAGTATCTGTTTTTGCAATTAGTGAACCCGTAATTATATTGCCATTTTTAAGGTCAACTATTATTTCCTTTTCTTGAGAAAAAGAAAAGGAAAGCAAGAATAATGATACAAATAATGCTATACGTCTGTTATAATTATCACTTATCATATATTAATCTAAAAACATTAAATTTATATTCTATATAATAATTAGGACTCTACCTTTAAAAATAATTTAAAAAAATGAACAAAATTCTTTGGAACCCGAATCTGGATAGTAAAAATAACCTTGAAGAGTTTAAGAACCTAATTAACAGTAAATACGCTCTTAGCTTGGACAGTTATCAAGAACTTTATGAGTGGTCTGTAAAAAACATTCCTGATTTTTGGAATAATGTCATTACCTATTCAGATATCCAATATAGTGGTGACACAACAACGGTATTGGAAGATTTAACAATGAAACCTGCTGCTAATTGGTTTCCTAATACTTCACTTAATTTTGCAGAAAATTTATTAAACGAAAGAAGTGATCATCTAGCAATCATATCAAAAAGTGAAAAATCTGATATAATCAAAATCACTTACAATGAACTTTATCTTAAGGTTGCCAAGTTAGCTAATTCATTAAAAAGACTTGGAATTAAACCAGGCGATAGGATTGCTGCTATTCTTCCAAATTCGCACGAGGCAGTTATTGCAATGCTGGCTACCACTTCCATTGGAGCAATCTGGAGCTCATGCTCTCCAGATTTTGGAATCAACTCAGTGACAGACAGGTTTAAGCAAATAGAACCAAAAATTATATTTTCTATCCATTCATATTATTATAATGGAAAATTATTTGATTTTCGAAAAAAATTAAATTCAATTATCCAAAATCTATCTTCTTTAGAAAAAATAATTATCTCTAAACCTGTTGAAGAAGAACTGAATAAAAATGAAGATGTTTTAAACTTATTAGATTTATTTGATAACAATTGTGATGAGATACAATTTGAAAAGTTTCCTTTTAATCACCCAGCCTTCATTTTATATACCTCAGGAACTACGGGTTTACCTAAGTCAATCGTACACGGTGCAGGTGGAACATTATTACAACATAAGAAGGAGTTACTCCTGCATTGCAATGCATCCAAGGATGACATTGTATTTTACTATACAACGTGTGGATGGATGATGTGGAATTGGCAAGTAAGCTTTTTATCTACCGGTTCAACAATTGTTCTTTATGACGGTTCACCTTTTTTTCCTGATAAAACAGCGATGTGGAATTTCATTGATGAGCTAGATATAACAATTTTTGGCACTAGCGCGAAATTTATTGATGCATGCAAATCACACGACCTTTCCCCAAATAGTTTTGCAAAGTTGGATTCTTTAAAGCAAATACTATCTACTGGGTCTCCGCTCGTTCCTGAAAGTTTTGATTATGTGTACGAAAAAGTAAAAAAAGATATTCGACTTGGTTCTATATCTGGTGGGACTGATATTATTTCTTGCTTCGCTTTAAATAGTCCTTCAATTCCTGTGTATCGTGGAGAATTACAATGTCGAGGATTGGGAATGGACGTTGATGCTTTCGATGATAACGGGAACTCTGTTGAAAATGTAAAAGGTGAACTTGTTTGCAAATCCCCTTTCCCATCCATGCCAATATCTTTTTGGAATGATGAAAAAGGAGAAAAATATTATAATGCATACTTTAATAAGTTTAAAAACGTTTGGGCTCATGGAGATTTTATCGAAATCAATGAGCACGGTGGTGTAGTAATATATGGACGAAGCGATGCAACGCTTAATCCAGGCGGAGTAAGAATTGGAACAGCTGAAATTTATAGAATAGTTGAAAAGTTTATAGAGGTCGAGGACAGCCTTGTTGTAGGTCAAGAATGGAAAAATGATCAACGAGTAATATTATTTTTAAAACTGAAAGAAGGTTATAAACTTTTAAACACACTTACAGATATTATCAAAAAAAACATCAAATCTTCCCTTTCACCAAGGCATGTGCCTGCTATTATTCTTCAAATAAAAGATATACCTTACACAATAAGTGGAAAGAAAGTAGAACTTGCAGTTAAAAAAATTATCGAGCGTAAAAACGTAGTAAACCAGGATGCGTTAAGCAATCCTGAGTCTCTAGAATTATACAAATCTATTCCAGAATTATTATAAAAATGGAAGATATTTATTCAAACCCAGAATTATATGATGCGCTACATGAAGATATTAAGACAGATAAAAATGTCATTACTCATTATGCTAAACAATGTGATGGACCTGTTCTAGAGATAGCCTCTGGTACGGGTAGGTTAGCAAAGTATATTATTGATTTAGGCCTACCCTACACCGGTATCGACAATAGTGACGCATTTGTAAAAAGTGCTGTCAATAATTTCGCCCAAGGTGGAGAGTTCATACTTCAAGACATGCGTAATTTTAATCTTGAAAAACAATATGAATTTGCATTCATTGGTTTCAATTCTTTTCTCCATAATCTCAATGATACTGATGCTTTAAGTTGCCTTAAATCCATAAATAAACACTTATCAAGTTCTGGTTTATTTTTATTATCTATATTTCAACCAGACCCGTTGTTTTTATATCAAGATGAATATCTTCACGAAGCTCGGTCATTTTTCAATTACAAAGGTAAACAATGCAGAATGATGGAAAAAAACAGCTATGATGATGACACACAAATAAATAGCTTAACCTGGTATTTAGAAATTGATGGTGTACTATCTAAAGAAACCTATTCCTTTGAACAGCGAATGTATTATCCGCATAAAATGGATATCTTATTTGACCAGGCAAATTTTAAAGTTTTGGAAAAGTTTGGAGACTGGAATATGGTACCTCTTCAAGAAGAAAGTCCTCTTCAAATTTATGTTTGCAAATCAAATAGGCAACAATGAACTATCTCTTATTAAATGGCTCTCGAAAAGTCTGAAATGGAATAAGCAGTAAGCTTTTTATACTCGAATAGTCCTCTTCATTAAAGTGAGTGTCAAGACCGTAAACCAAGGATGTCATGTCTTTCTCTTTCGAGGTTGTTCTAAAAAGATGGTCCCAGAATGAGAAAATATTTCCATAGTTCGAATCTGTATTTGGTTGGACATAGTGGTGATGTATTTTATGAAAGTATGGTGTCACAAAGACATAGGATAATAATTCATCTATTTTCTTAGGCATCTGAATATTTGCATGAGTTAGGTGCGCAAAAAATGCTGAGGCCGTCTGATATAGCATGACTAAACCAAATGAAGGACCTACGACTAGGACAGCAAAACAGGTAAAAGCCAGTCTTAAAATATTTTCCCCAGGGTGATGCCTTAACCCACTTGTTACATCAACGTTAATATCAGTGTGGTGAATAATATGAAACCGCCACATCCATCTAACTTTGTGCTCAAGAAAATGGACCAACCATGCTCCAATTAAATCTAATAGTACCAAGCCTATAATTACGTAGAGCAAAATTGACATTTCAAACATATGCAACACACCAATTTGATGGAATTGAGTATAGCTCACCGTTGCTACAATCAAAGTTGCTCCGAACAAATTAACAACCAAGGTTATCAACGTAAACGTAATATTAATAGCTGCGTGCTTACCTTTGTGATAATCGAATTGAAATAAAGGTACGATCATTTCTAAAAGTAAAAAAAAGAAAACACCCGAAACTAAAAATAGTGTTCTAACAAATGTAGGTACCGTTTCAAAATAGGTTAAAATTTCCTGCATTTGATAATACTCTAAATTATTTCAGAAGTACCATTTTTTTCATTTGATGATACGTACCAGCACGGATAGTATAAATGTACATTCCTGCACCAACAGGTAATCCCTTATCATTCGTTGCATTCCATACGGTTGTATGGTATCCAGCTGAGATATTACCCTGGATTAATGTTCTTACTTTCCTTCCCATCATATCATATATGCTAATTGTCACCATCGACTGCTCAGGGATTGCATAGCGTATCTGTGTGCTAGGGTTAAATGGATTTGGATAATTCTGTTCCAATGCAAACACGGTAGGTAAAGTCACTTGTTCAGATGATGAGAGAACTGCTGCCGCAATATCGGAAGCATCGCTCTCATTACCAGCACTATCTACCGCAGTGATCCAGTATTCATATGAACCTTGAGTACCTTCTTGGTCAACATAAAAAGAGTCTGTTGTGGTAAAAACCATCGCAAGATCAGCACTGTTAAGATCGTTTTTGTAAATATTATGATAACTAAAATCCTCATCTACCTGCGTGTTCCATTGTAAAATAACGCTAGAACCGCTCTCAAGCGCAGTTAATCCTTGAGGTACTGTTGGGTGTAGATTGTCAACAGAAAAGCCTGTTACAGGTTCAGAAACATGGTATAGTACTACATCTTCAGTATGAGCTGTTACTCTAAACGTACTATGATGAACGCCATGAGTAGTAGAGTCTCCAAGTGTTGGAACGACAAGACTGTACTCATCCTCCGTACCAATCCAAGGTATTGTCGCAATAAAATCCCAGAGATCTGATGTATCAGCTTGGAACTCTACTGGAGAATGGTACCAAGAAAAACCACCTCCGCTATTATTACCAAAGTAGCTTGTAAAAGTAACATCATAGTATTCATCATTATCTATGAGATAAAGAGAAAATACCGGATTACCGGCAAGTTGCTGGACTAGTGTTTGATTTACATTATATCCCGATTGCAATATCGCAGCATTTAATGACGTATATGCTAGATCTGAATGGCTTTCATCTAAAGTAGCGCCCCATCTCCAACTTGTTCCAGATGGTCCATTAGGATCGTAACTATCTTGCGAGAAAATATTAAAGATGCCCTGATTACTCGCTCTAGTTAGCCAGACCGTTTCTGAAATACGGTCTTGATTTTGTTCTAAAGTCCAGTCTGCATTATTCTCTTTGGTAAAATATACAATGTCTGGTTCTGGATTTACTTTTCTCCATGCAGAAAACTGGGTAAATAGTAATGATGGATCTAACTGACCAGGCTTCCATACGATTTGCATCTGCTTACCCTGGTCATTTGCTACGTCTCTTAAACTTAATATCTCCGGACGGTGGTCTGCGATATAAACTGTAAACTGCTCACTTACAACATACTCACTATCCGAGACACTCAAGGTAAATACATACTCCCCATCTTGCTCTGGCTGACCTACGATCTTAGATCCATCTAATGATATCCACGAAGGTGCTCCTTCTAGAGTGAAAAAGATATCAGAGTCTATATCATCTGCATAGAGCCAGTGCTCTAGTCCTGAAGTAATATCACCCATAGCATGAAAATGGTTCATCGTAAAAAATGGTGGGTCGTTCACAGGAACAACCTCTACAGTAAACTCCTTTGCATCCGATGCTCTGCTCATATTATCATTAGCAACAACAACGATCTCTACTGTTCCATTCCAATCAGCATCTGGATTGATATAAAGAAGCGTATCTTCTACAAAAGCAGATACTCTGTCCTGGGAGCTATATGCATAGACACTTAGCTCAGCATTATCGATGTCATTAGCAAATATGGAAAGAACCAGTGTTGAGTCTTCATGCATCGATGTATCTGCAAAAGCAGATAACACAGGAGCATCATTCATCGGCTCCACAAAAAGATGTATCATGGCAGTGTCCGATCGAAAATCAGCTACGCCATCAGTGGTACCATTATCTGTTACTGAAAACAGAAAACTATCTGCACCAAAGAAGTTTGCATCAGGAGTGTATGTAAACTCTCCGGAGGTATCAATCACGCTTAGAGTTCCCTTCAAAGTACTTAAAGTAATGCTATAGGTTAAGTCTTGTATCTCTTGTTGTATTGTGAAATAATCCCCATCATTAGCTTGCAGCTCGCCATGAAGAGTATCATCTTCCGCTAACATAAAATGATCACTCATTGCCATCGGTTTATCGTTGACCTCAGTTACTTCTATGGTAACCATAGCGGGTTCACTGTAAGCTTCACCATCATAGGCGACATACTTAAACGAGTCTAAACCAAAAAAATTATTGAAAGGAGTATATACAAATCCCGTATCTAGTGAGATATTTATATTACCATGTTTAGATGAGTCAATGATTTCATATACTAGAAAATCATTATCAGTATCTTCACTACTAAATGGGAAATCAAATGTATTGTCTTCAAAAATTGTTAAATACTGATCACTTGCAGTAGGTGCCGTATTACAAAGATAAGACCAATTGTTAGGGGCCCAAGCATCGTTGCTCTGAAATGAAGCATGAATTAAACATTTATTGGTATCTGAAAGTCCACTAGCAGAATAAAACATTTCTACCATAGTCGTGACATTAGAAACATCCCATGCTGAAATATCCTGGTCAAAACTAGTTGCAGACCAAAACAGATAATCCATATCCGTTACATTGGACACATCCCAGCTGGAGATATCTTGATTAAAATCAAGAGCTCTGACAAACGTCAATCCCATATCTATCACACTCGACACATCCCAGCTGGAGATATCTTGATTGAATTTTCTAGTATCTTCAAACGTCATCCGCAAGCTGGTTACACTAGAAACATCCCAGCTTGAGATATCCTGATTAAAATTCCAGCTGTCGTGAAACATACTGGTCATATTCGTTAGGCTGGACACATCCCAACCTGATATGTCTTGATTAAAATACCGACAAGTTTGAAACATTCTAGTCATATTAGTTACATTTGAAACATCCCAATTACCGATATCGTCATTGAATGTTGTTTTATCCATAAATAATTCACTCATATCCGCTATCAGTGACACATCCCAGGAATTGATCATCCCATAGGTAGAAAGTGCCGCTGAATTATCCGAAACCCACAAATCTACCGCTGTCTGAAGTTCTGCTTTTGTTGTAGGTTTAAACTCTATTTGATTCGACTCACCCCCTGCTAACCAGTAAACCATCTGCTCTAAGAGCTGATCCTCTACTCCTGAACGCATATTACCATTGTTATACGTAGTATTAGCAATGTACATGCCACCTAAGTATCCAGTTCTACCATAAATACCATGATCATGAACTATAATTGTATTCGGATTATTTACCCCAACCAATCCACCTAACTTTTCAGCTCCTTGGTCTATAGCGATTGCATATTCAGTGTTATTGCAGGTTGGAGTAAAATTTGAGATACCATTGGTTACTGGATGGTCATTTTGGACTATAGAAATCTGTCCTGGTGATCCATATTGATAAGAACCATTATGAACAAATGGAGTGACAGAAGAAACATAATCATTATTGGTATATCCAGTTATAAGTAGTTCATGAAGAAACCACCCTGTAAACAAAATACCACCACCATTTAGCATGTATGTATTTAAGGTAGAGTAAAAGCTAGAAGTATATCCTCCATCACCATGTCCTGAACCACCAATGATTATAACATCATAATCAGAAATCTCAGAAATTTCATCTGCTTGGTCTACAGTCAAAGTGACCGCAGAAAAGTCAAAATAGGTATCATCATTTAATTGGGCTGCAACCAATTCTTTAGTACTATAACTATTTGGACTACTGACAACGGCAACCTTAATGGAAGATGCATTTTCTTCATTCCAAGATGCACCGATAATAACTGCATTATTATTATTTAAACTTAAATCATTCGCTGTGCTACCTTGCCCTTCATTAAAGCGCCAATAGCATACTAAATCTGAAGAAGAATTGTAACCAAAGCTATTCGAACTAAGATTCACATGATTATAAATTGCATTTACCTCACTACCAGGAATTGATTTATTCCAGATTGCAACATCATCTAAACTCCCATTTAAAAAGTATTGAGGGTCAGATGAATAATTTTTTCTAGCACCAAGCTCAAGATTTCGAGTATTGTTTCCATTTGAGGTTAATCCTGATATTGAAACATTAAATTCTTCATCTAAAGAACCGTTGATATAAATTTTAGATGAGCCATTATCGGTGGAGATAAGAATATGGTACCAAGTTTCAATCTGAGGAGAAAAACTTGAACTAATTTCTGGCCAATTCCCCGATGGATGATTTCTGTATCTAAATTTAATCTCACCATCATCATTTAAAAAAACCCAGAACATATCCTCGGCCGAGAAAATGTATTGGACAGATGATACATCATTAAAATTAACCCAAAAAGACAAGCTAAATGCCTCCTCATCAGAAAAATCATAATCAGAAGAAGCAGGAATACCTAGATAATCATCAACCCCATCAAAATTTAAATAAGAATTAGACTCACCAGAATTTCTATCTATTGATGGTGAATATTCATTTTGATAAACACTTGATAATTCAATATCTCCTGCCCAATTACTAAAAATGAAATCAGATTCAGCAAAAGATATAGTTGCTACAAAAAAGATTGAGAAAAAAGTTACCAAAATATTCATAATTAAAATTGCCCTTTAAAACTAAAAAGTTGGCTCCCAAAAGTGAGCGGAACCTATATTGTAGAAAATTACTTCAGAAGCACCATTTTTCTTACTTGCCTAAAATCACCAGCTTGAATGGTATATACATACATACCAGCTGATACTCCTCTACCGAAATTGTCCGTAGCATCCCAGCGTACAGATCTATACCCAACTTCCTGGAATTCATTTACTAGCGAGCGAACCTCTTTGCCCATTATATCATAGATCATAATAGATACCACCTGAGATTCTGACATGTCATAGTTAATTGTGGTAGTTGGATTAAAAGGGTTAGGATAGTTTTGATGTAAAGCAAACACTTCTGGTATTGATGCTTCCTCCAAAGATAATACTGGCCTAGCATCAAGTATTAGAGTTCGTGTTTCAGAACTAAATGTAGTATCCATACCGTCTGTTGCAAAAACCACCCAGTCACATTCAACATACTGCAACCCTGCTGTTTCAAGGAGAGCTAGTGCAGATGTGTGAGGGATAGAAAGTTCAGTCATTCCTACATTTGCTGTATATAATGCTGGTGTTTCAAGTGCATATGGTCCATTGTAAAGTATAAAACCATAACCCACACTATCTCCGTCAACATCTTCACTCATTGTCCAAGACACGTCAATCGTTGCGCCTCCAGTAGCTGATACACCAGTAATAATCACTTCTGCGCTGTCATCAGGTGTTATGAGTGTAAAAGCAGATGGCGCATCATTAACCGAGTTTATAGTAACCAGAACAGTATCATAAACAAACGATCCAGAGCCATCTGTTCCAACTATATGAAGCGTATCTACACCATACATGTTAATCATAGGAATAATTTTTAAATCATACCCATCTAAAGACCAATCAAAAATATCATTATTAGCAGCTTCAATCTCAAATTCGATACTATCTCCATCTAAGTCCACAAAGTAAGGCTCTGTTTCAGAACCACCCAAGTTAACAACGATAGAATCTGAATCTTCTTCGCCAACAATATCGGCTAAAGGCATAATAATCACCGGAGCGTCATTTACAGGCATTACATGAACTGAAACGTAAAAAGGATCACTCGTTGAAAAACCATCGTTAGCCTTTACGACTAGCGGAATGTCTCCAAAAAAGTTCTCATTGGGAACAATTCTGAAACCATATTCAATCGGAGTGATTGTATAATGATTTACAACAGGATCTGTATCATCTTCAGCTGTAATATCTAAGGTGATTAACTCCAACTGGGTATCAGGATCTCTTATAACAAACTGATAAATAAAAACGTCAATAGAATCATCTTCAAGTATTTCAAATGATGGCGCATCTACAATTTCAGGAGAATCATTGACCGTATTAACGGTAACAACAATAGAATCCATTACATCATCGCCTGAAGGGTCAGTAGCAACAACAAAAACAGTATCTTGCCCTGAAAGGTTTGGATAGAATGATAAGTATAACGAATCTGAAGCAGCGAAAGCTGACACGACACCAGAACCATTCGTAAAAACATCGAAATTTAGTGAGTCTCCATCGCTATCATAAAAATAAGGCGACGTTTCAGATCCGAGAAGACTTAAAATAACCTCATCTGCATCTTCATCAACAATAATATCATTTACTGCTGTTACGACAATAGGAGCATCATTTGACGGTAAAACCACAACTAAAAGGTCCCATACATTGCTCAAAGAATCACCGTCACTTATGGTTGAAGGAACATACAATGTATCTGTGACATTTTCATCAGCGGTAATTTTATAGCCTACCTCAACCATCTCAACACTGTATCCATCGCCGTCTTCAACCATTAATGTTAGACTACTTTCATCACTATCAATATCATAATAAACAAAATCATCTAAAGTAACAGTAAAAGAATCCTCCTCTTCAATCACAAAATATGCAGCTGTGGTAATAACTGGTGCATCATTGATACTTGTAACTGTTACTAACACAGTATCTACAACGGATTCACCGCTTATATCTATACCAACGACAAAGACTGTATCATTGCCAAAGGCATCTGGCAAGAACTCTAGTTTAAGCGTATCATTCATTACCATTGGCATGACAAGATTATAACCAGCAGTGTACGCCTCAAACACTAAATCATCGCCA
>JABGWJ010000099.1 GCA_018645565.1 bacterium
AATAATATTGCATTTCCAGCTGTCGTAAGTTTATTTGCCATAACAAAAAAAGTCACAACTAAAGTATAAAAGCAAGCAGCTACAATTTTATCCTTCGTGATAATTAATTTATTTTTTCTTGAATAAGTAAATATAACTAGAGCAGCAATCCCACCTCTCATCCCAGATATGGCAAGGGGATGCCAAGGTATACTTTTTATAAGCAATCCACCGAGAGACCATAAAGCGCCTGCAAGTAATAAAAGCGCTATAGCTTTTTGTCTTTTCAATCGGAGTTACATTAAAGTCATGAAAAAGCCCCAATCGTATGGGGCTTTTTCATGACAATATTATATTTTGATTAAATCCTAAAAGCCTTTAATTGTTGCAGACTTCTTGTAAAGTTGAAAAACAAGATGCCAACCTAAAGCAATCATGATTAGCAGTACAAGCCAGTTAGTAGATTCAGTGACACCAAAATTACCACCTGCAAAGACAGTTGTATGCTGGTTCATCATCGTCCAAATAAGAGGAACACTCATATAAGTATTATGTTTAGACCTAAGACCTGCAAGAGCAGCTAAATTACCATCAGGCGCTTCACCATTTTTAATTGATGTAATAATACTCTGCTGAGCTGGCCAAATTCTAAACCAAACATTAAAGGCCATATTAGTACCGAAGAGAGCTCCGAGGTGAATATTAAAAGCCCTATAACTAAAACCGCCATAAAATTTCATCAGATAAATAATTCCAGCGATTAATATAAAAGTTACTATTGTCATTACTCTCACATCCTTAATTAATCCACTATTGTAAAGATAGTCATATGCAAAAACAGATACGAAAGTGATTAAAATCATTAGGTGAGTTAAGCCGGTTACGTTTGTTCCAGCATCAAACATTAAGTTTCCTACTGATTCGCCCATTGATAATGAACCATGCCAGTAAACAACATAAAGCAAAACTAATCCTGTTGCCCATGTCCAAGCTGCACCCCATCGGAAAAAATAAAGCGTCCTAGGCATTAGCTCAGGCACTACTTTTTGTTTGGAGTCTTTATCCATCGTTGCTACAACGTGCCCATTGATCCAATTAAAAAAATACAACAATCCAATCCATGTAATTCCTGCTATAATATGTAACCACCTAAAAATGGGGTTAGCTACTTCTATAAATAAATCCATACTTATCCTTTAGTTATGTTCGGTTTCAATTTATTTAAAAATCTTATGAATGAAAAAAGAATTATGATGCTGGATATGGGAACAATTTATCAAATGAAGTTACTTGCCCGTATTGATCTCTATATACGATATGGCTTCTATCAAATTTAGTATATGAATCAATTCCTGTGGCTGCTGCAAGAGTATGCAGGCCATTTCTTAATGTAATAACGTAATTTAGAACTCGCCATTTTTTTTCATCTACTACCAATCCTTTTTGATGCTCTTTATCTGTGGTTGCAACGCCAACAGGGCAATGATTAGTATGACACTTTGCGGCTCCAATACAACCTACAGATATCATCATGCCTCTAGCAATGTTTATAAGATCTGCCCCCATTGCCATTGCTATTGCAATCTTATCTGGACTAAACAATTTACCGCTCGCAAATATTTTAACTCTATCCCTTACACCGTAGACTCTCAAAGCATTATCTAAATATATTAAACCAGATTTTATTGGAAGTCCCATACTATCAGCCATCTCTTGATATGTTGCACCTGAGCCGCCTTCGCCTCCATCAATTGTGATAAAATCTGGGCCTCCATTAGTAACCTGCATTTGATGACATAGCTCATCTGCAGAGTCAGGACCACCCATTACAATTTTAATACCAACAGGTTTACCGCCCTCATCTCTCATCTTCCCAATAAATTCAAAAAGCGACTCATAATCATGAAACTGATTATGTCGATTCGGCGAATCTACTGTTTTCCATGGTGTTACTCCTCGAATTTCAGCTATCTCAGGATTAACCTTGCTCCCTTCAACATGACCACCTCTTATCTTAGCACCTTGGGCTAATTTTACTTCAAAGCACTTAACCTGAGGATTTGAGGCCTTTTCTTTAAATTTTTCCCAACTAAATGTTCCATCTTCATTTCTAACACCAAAAATGCCCGAGCCAATCTGCATGATAACATCTCCACCACCAATAGTGTGGTAAGGAGCTAGTCCACCTTCACCAGTGTGTACCCATGACCCTGTGGCCATTCCCAGGCCGTAGCTCATCGAGCTAATTGCATTTTCACCTAAGGCACCATAACTCATAGCGCTCATTCCTACAGGGCCTTTTACTCGCCAAGGTTCTCGGCAATTTTCTCCAATGGTTATCACCTCATCATCTGGTAAAGTCCAAGGAGAGACATCGACTTCTTCAAGATGCTCAGTCCTTGAAAATAAACCTTCTGTTCCGATATAGCGCTTTGTTCTAATTTTTGGAGAAGATTCAATTTGCATTTCTTCTCTCTGCTTTGGAAACATTGAATTTCGAATGTACAAGCCAGGTATTTCAAAATCTCGTTTTGATCCAAAACCAATCACGGTTTTTAAATATTTACCCTGCACTACTATATTGGTATAATCAGATCTATTAAATGGTTTGCCTTCATGGTCAGAGTCAAATAAGTATTGGCGGAATTCGGGACCAAGCATTTCTAGAACATATCTTATCCTTCCTAATATCGGGAAATTTCTCAATACGGCATGCTGACTTTGACTTTTATCTTTAAAATAAAGGTATAAAAAAAGAAAAAGAGGAATCAAAAAAAATAAGAAAAGGGCGCTATTTAACATTGCAGATAAGTCTATTTTATCAAACATAATTACTCCAAAAATTATAATGTTATTTTACGATTAATATTGGAACGTTACACTCATTCATTACTGATAAAGGTATGCTGCCTTTAAAAAACCTTTGAATTGGACTCATACTCGATGCCTTCATTACAATTATTTTATCTTTACCAGCT
>JABGWJ010000100.1 GCA_018645565.1 bacterium
ACGCTGTACATTCTATCGTCAGCTGGTTGGCCATTATCTTTTGTCAAAATACCTTGATAAGCAACTTTTCTAGGAACTGCTGCTACGGAAGTTCTTTCGTTATTGACTTTAAGAATTTCTGTTTTATTAGAAATTTTAATTTCATTATTTTTATTTTGAGCTAACAGCGGTATTAAAAATATTGCTGCTATACAAATTAGTTTTTTCATGATATACTCCTCATTAAAAACGATTGTTTATTAATTTTAATTAAAATGGAAAATCTGGTGGCGTATCTAATGACTTCGAATTTTCAGCAATAGATTGAATTGCTTGAGTCGTCGCAACCATTAAAACTGCAAAAAGAACAGGCCTATCTTTAAAGTAAGTCGCTGCATTTTTATTTATTTTTTTAAAGCTCTCTTTAACTGATATTTTTTGTCTAGGAGCGAATCCTTTTAAGAGCTTGGGTAACATTGAAAGCAAATAAGGTTCCAAAGCTGATATACCATCATCTTGAATTAAATACATTGGGGTCATAAAATTCTCATTCCCTAAAAATTCATACTTATCTTTAATATCAATACATATTAAAGAGTTATCAAGCATTTGAGAGACATAAATACTCTGATCTTTACCAACTCTCACACTTGACATATTTGTTAGTTTAAGGTCAGCAGAATTAACATAACCATCAGGCGAAGCAATATTTCCTCCACCAGCAATCTTAATTAAAAGATTTTTAGAGTCCATATACCTAATGAACCCTCTTCCTTTTTCAGCAATGTATAGTTTACCGGAATCGTCAAAATCAATGGACACCGGGTAAAATAGTTGGGCTTCTTTTGCTGGTATTTTATTTCCTTTAAGTCCAGCCCCTTTTTTAAAGCCAGCTATCACCTCAACCTTTTTACTATTTATAATTTTAAATACTTGCTCAAGATGAGGACTTACAACAAAAAATTTTCCATCACCATCTACGGCTAAATCAGTCATGCCCTGAACAATTCCAGGTGCTAAGATTGTTGAGACTCTACCATTTGAAGATATTTTTCTTATTGATTGATCACCTTCGCACAATACCGCTATAGAACCATTGCCTAAATATCTTATTGATGTTGGCTTAATAATTTTTGGGGATGAATTTTCATCTGCTATTTTTTGATACTTGCCATCCATCATACTGATGATTCTATTATTATCTTTATCTGAGAAATAGATTTTTCCATCTGCACCAATATCCAAACCCGATAAGTTCGATAATTCTTTATTATAGATTTTCCCCGCAATGACTTCTTCTAATTTTTGATCTAAACCAAGTTTATAAACATTATTATTATTACCACTTGTTATGAAAAGATCATCATTATTACTTATCGAAATAGCGTTCGGAAGCTTTGTTTTATTAACATCTTTAGGGTTGACAGGGACAGAAAATCCTGACCATGAATATTGAGTATTTTTTTGAAGATATTCATCCGGCTTATAAAAGTTCATGACAAGTGAACTATGTTTACTAAAAGTCCACGTCAATACGTGAGTAGCTTTGAGCATAATTGCGTTTTGAGCGGCGCACGAATCTGTTTCACAAACATCATTATATTTAGACTTCAATGCCGCTTTTGTAAGGTCTCCTTTTTTGATAGTATACAACGTATCGGCAATGTAGGCACTTGGATCAATAATATTATCCATTCCTAAATTTTTCAAAATATTATAAATCATTCCATTGATTGCTGGTGAATTTATTGAAGCACTACTTTGAGAAGTGATTGATTGAATAGATATCGAAATGTTGTTTTCTATTTTGATAGATTTATTTACTTTTTCCGGATAATCATCATTTTTGTCCACTATCTGAGATGAATCTGGCATTACAACACTAAGTATAAATGAATCACTGGAGGTTAATCCTTCTGGATCTTTTACAGTCAAATTAATAGTATGTTTTGATCCAATTGGTAAAGAGTTAGGCAAATCTACTAAAAAGGACCTAGTAAAAGTTTCTATAGATTTTATTGAATTGTCTTTAATGTTTGTATAAATCACCAATCTATCTGTTTTATCATATTTATAGTTCTCTTCAAAAATAAAAGAAGGTGGAAAAGACCATATGTATTGCAATAAATCTTCATCAGGATCTTCAGATTCCTTACCTGAAAGAGTTATTGTAGCCCCAGGAACAGTTTGAATATTTTTACCAGAAATAGCGGTAGGTGCTTTATTTTTTTTATTCTTATTCTCAAGTTTTTTTGTTTCGGTATTTTGCGAAAAAACAAATCCAAAAAAAAAGAAGACATATAAAATTGTAAGGTTAAAATTTTTCATTGGCTTTACTCTTATTAAAAAATATTAAAAATTAATTGAATTTATTACAATACTATTGTATTTCAATAGTAAAAGCAGATTTTTCAATATTCTTTATCACCCACCAATTACTTGAATTTTTACTATTATGATTAAAAGTAAAAAGACTTAAACTAATTTTCATTTTAATTATATCAAGATTATCTTTAATTCTATAATTGTGAAAAACGCTTGATTTTTTATCGGTTAAATCAGACAAAAACATAGCAAACCAATAAGAGTGTCCTAAATAACTATTTAAACTTGAACTTAAACGATTCAAATAACTATTTCTTTCAGCTGGGGGCAATGTTTTAAGTATCTTTTTTGCCTTCACACTTAAAAATTCATCAATAGAAATATTAGAAAGTTTTAAACCTTTTGAAACCATCGTTGATAAAAAATTTTGATAAGACGATAATAAAAAAGGATCAGATAAAAGCTTTTCATAATAAAGCGCTTCAAACCAAATCTGCCAATCTACTCTAGGCATATGAGGGAAAAAGAAAGCGGGTTTTTTTTTAATATAATTAGGCTTATAATCAAAATCAATTGGAACCCATAGACTGTCTTCATATTGTAATTCAATTTTAAATTCTGGCCTAGTTTTAGTCATTACTCTAAAAAGACCATAAGAATTAATTGATCTAGTAGTTTGAGAAAAACCTAATATTTTTTGTTCTAAAACTGAAACTTTTTCATTCAGGTCAGAACTCGATAACCGATTACCCTTCAAGTCCTTTCCAATAAATACAACAAATGAAAAAACAAATAATATTAAAACAAGAAAGCTTAAACCTCGTTTTATTTTTTTATATACTATATAATTTTTAGGAAATGGTTTACCATTAACTACCGAAGAAAAATTTAATTTTCTTAAATATTGGTCATCAAAAAGAGAAATACAGAGCGTGATTGTTAATAAATTAAAAAAACCATAATTGCCTGAAAGAATAATCAAAAATTGGAATAATATTAACGAGATAGCTGCTATTCTTCGCATCTTCCTTGGTAATAAAATGAAAAACGGAATAATTAGTTCGCATATATACGTAAAAAAAAGTGCGATTTTATCGATTACAGTTGGTAGCGCATCAAAATAATAACTTAACCAAGAGGGAATAGGTTGAGTCCAAAAATGATATTCTAATGCTGTTAAGTCTCTCCAAGTATTTGAACCGTCAACATCAAAAAACGTGAATTTTACTATACCTGATTGAAGCATTAACTTTATAACTAATAGCCATAATAGCCACCTCCCAATAGTAGGCGGTGACTCAATATTGATTTTATTATCAAAAACTCTCCAAGGCACAAAAAGTATTGAGATCAGGTAAACTTCTAATAGCAAAGCATCCCATTGAAAATTCAAAAATGGTTCAGAGACTGAAGCTATCGACAAATAAGAAGCCCATGATAATAAGATTGACACATGTGGAACTAAACCAATCGCCAGAGACAATGAAGAAATAAAGCCTATAAGCAAAACTATATTTAACCATAAATCTGAGTTATAAAGCCATAATAGTGTCGGCTTAGCAAGCCATTTAGATGTGTCTAAATCCGATTTAATAATAAATGATTCTATTTGAGTTAAGTTTTCAGAAAAAGGTACTATTCCATTTGAACCAATTATTAAGTCAGCCTGGACCCAAAATGACAGAAATGCTGCAGCGCCAACTAAACCAAGCATTCTACAAAAGATCCATGAACTTATTTTGTAAGAATCTGGCATAAAATTATCGCCAAAAAGCATGCGACTAAAAAACCCAAACAGCCTTCTATTTTTTGCTATACAACTATAAAAAAACTCAGACACCTTTGAAACAAGTGAAAAATTTTCATATAGTTTTTTTGGCCACTTTTTCCCAATTACATTAAAAAAACTAAAAATAGCTTCAGCGCCAATTGTTACACTAGTTGAGGTAAAAAAAACTACAGATTTTTCATAATCTAATTTTGGAGATTTTGGATATTTTTTATGCAAGGACTGATATGGAATAAATTCTACATCACTATCGGCACTGGATTCAAATCGCTCCGCAAATTTTCTACAAAATTCACAATCACCATCCCAAACCATAATTGGTTTTTTTGGAATAAATTTCAATTTATGTTTTTTAATGGAAGACAATTAAAAATCTAAAAATCAACTTTTAGATACTGATTTGTAAGTATAGTATAATTGTTCAATTATTCCATCAGCGAGGCCAGATTGCGGAACAAGGATTTTTTGGGATTTTGACCACTTCATACAATTTAAATAAATTTTGCTAGCAGGGATAATCACATCAGCCCGATCAGGCCTAAGACCAAATGTAGTAATACGCTGATGGAAATCTTTAGCTTCAATTTTTTTTAACAATATTTTAATACTATTATAAGGAACATGTTCCCCTTTTTTCTTTCCTAGCATAGAAGCAATCTTGTTAATGTTTCCACCACTGCCAATTGCCTTGATGCCAGTGACCGAGTTCGTATTGCTTTTAATCCACTCTTTCATATCATTCCAAGATTTTTTGCTAACCTTACCCTCTAATAATCTAACTGATCCAATTGAAAATGATTTAGAATTTTTGGTTTGACCATTGACGATAGATGTTAGTTCAGTGCTACCACCTCCTACATCAATGTGCAAATAACTTTTTTCTTTTTTTAAGTGCTGGTTAATATTCTTTGTTAAAATCATTGCTGCTTCTTCAGCACCATTAATTATATCAATTTTTATACCTGCTTTTAACTCCACAATCCGAGCTAGATCTTTTCCATTTTTAGCATTTCGCATCGCGGCAGTAGCGCAAGCTCTGTAATTCATTGGATTATAGGCATCCATTAAATTTTTGAAACCAATCATTGTGTTTAAGAACTTTTTACAATTTGCTTCTGAAATTTCGCCGGCGTTGAATGAGTCTTTGCCAAGCCTGAGAGGCATTCGAATTAATGACTCTTTAATTAAAAAGTGAGGTTTTAATTCATTTTCTATTATTCTTGAAAATAAAAGTCTAATAGCGTTACTACCAATATCAATTGCGGCAAAACGAAGATTTGAATTCATTAAATTATCCTTGGGAAGATCGAATTGAGATAAAATTTTTACAAATTTTGTTTTTTACCAGAGATGTATTTTGTTCCCTTAAAATTTCCATCCCAACGCTTACCACCTTTATATGAACCATTTACTATCAGATTTCCGTCACTTGACCATTCGAACCATTGCCCATCTTTTTTACCATTATTATAATCCCCATTATATTTTTTTTGACCATTATCATACCACCATGTCCAGGCGCCATTTTTTTGCCCATCTTTATAATTTCTTTTATAATATCTTTGCCCATTATAATACCACGCTCTCCACTCGCCATTTTTTTTGTTATCTAAGTAGCTGCCTACATCTTTTTTCTTTCCACTTTTATACCAGGTTGACCACTCTCCAACTTTTCCACTTTCGTCATAAGAACCCGTTTCTTTATTCTTCCCATTTTCATAATAATAATTCCACATATCTAATTTTATATCGCCTATTTGTAATCCTTGCGCTTTTAGAGTTCCGTTTTCATAATAATCCTCGAACCTGCTGGCCATGCGCCCTTTATAATATCTTCCATCTTCAAAAATACCTGACCATTTAATATCATTATAATATGAGCCTTCAATTATAATGTCTCCCTTTTCATTCCACTGGCTCCACTTGCCATCTTTTTTATCATTTAAATACATGCCCTCGTATTTTTTGCTTCCATCACTATTCCACCAAGCCCAGAGTCCTTCTTTTTTGCCTAATTTATACGTTCTTACATAAAATTTTTGTCCCGAGTAATACCATCCTTCCCATTTGCCATCCATCATATCATTTTTAAAAAACCCAACTTTCTCATTATCACCGCTCTTATACCAATATTCCCATTCACCAGTTTTTTTATTTTTATCAAAATCCCCACTATTTTTCTTTGAACCATCTTTTCGGAAAAAGTCCCATTTACCAATTTTTATAGAATCGTTTATCATTAAACCTTTCGCAGAAATTTTTGCTGTTGACCCCCCATCTGCAAAATAATCATTATGCTCTTCAGCTTTAATGCCGTCAAAATAATATTCGCCCCTAAAAATGCCATTCCATTTTGTTTTCATATCATATACACCGTCAACAAGTAGCTTTCCATCAGAATTATATTCAATCCATTTACCATCTTTTGAACCTTTTACATAATATCCTGAGTACTTTAACTTTTTGTTATCATACCACCAAACCCATTTTCCATTTTTTTCACCAAGACTATAATTCCGCTCAAAAAAATTATTTCCATTAAAATACCAACCTTTCCATAAACCATCTTTTTTCCCATTTTGATAAACACCAATTTTTTCTTTTTTACCGCTTTTATACCAATAATACCATTTCCCATGCTCAAGGCCATCAACATATAATCCTGTGTTTTTCCTTTTACCATTGTCAAAATACTCAGTCCAACGACCTATTTTTTTATCATTGAAAATAATACCTTCATCTTTTAATACACCATTTGGGTAATTTGTTTTCACACCTTTCTTTTCAATACCTTCAAGGTAAAAGATATCATCATACCTTCCTGTCCATTTTTTTCCATCCACATATTTTATGTTGACATTAATATTTCCAGACTCGTCCCACTCAACCCAATCACCATCTTTTACTCCACCTAAAAAATATCCTTCATATTGTTTTAAGGTATCATCATACCATTGAGTCCAAAGACCTTCTTTTTTCCCATTGACATAACTTCCAATATATTTCTTATTACCACTTTCATAATTACCTACCCATTCAGCATCTTTAATATCATTTGTGAAAAACCCTGATTCTCTAAGAATGTTGTTTTCGTACCAATAACTCCAAGAACCAATTTTTACTTCATTGACTAAAACGCCTGAGGCTTTAATACCCCCATTTGGATAATTTTCAACAACCTCTTCCCTGAGTAAACCGCTTAAATAATTTTTTTCATTAAATCTTCCTTGCCATTTTTGGTTATGGCGGTATTCTCCATTAATAATTTCATTACCATTTTCATCCCACTCTATCCATGTTCCATGTCTTTTATTTTTTAAAAAATTCCCAATATATTTTTCTTTACCATCTTCATACCATTCAGACCACTGACCAGACTTTTTATTATTTATAAAAGTACCAACAATCTTTTTTGAACCATCATTATGATATTCAAAATATTCTTGGGCTACCGTTCCATTACTATAGAAAAAGTTTTCGAACTGACCTCTCCAAGGTGTGCCTTTTTTATAAACACCATTAATAATTTCTTTACCCTTTTCATCCCACTCTATCCAGCGACCATCTCTCAAATTAGCCTTATAATCTCCCGAAAACTTTCTATCACCGCTAGCATACCACTCACTCCATGGCCCGGTTTTTTTACCATCAATTAATATTCCCTCAATTTTTTTTTGTCCATTTTTAAAATATTTTACAAATAAAGATCCTCTCTTCCCGTTTATGTAATGATCATCTCCAAAATACCCTGACCATCTTTCACCAGTTTTAAAAATACCTTTGGATATTATATTCCCATTTTGATCCCGTTCTAAAAACTCGCCATTCAGAACGCCAACCGAGTACGTACTAACACTTTTTTCTTTTTCATTTTCATACCATGTTAGAGCCTTACCGTCTTCTCTATTTTCTAAAAACTGTAGTTCTTTTTCTTTTTTACCACTATTGTACCAATACTTCCATAATCCATCTTTTAAACCACTTATGTAGACACCTTTTGATTTTATGATACCATCTATAAAATAAGTAAGCCACTCTTCGACCTTTAAACCATCCTTATACTTACCTTCTTCTTTTTTACTACCATTATTATAGTATTCTATCCAAACGCCAAATCTTTTACCTTCATTATACTGACCTTCAATTTGAATTTGTCCATTATCAAATTGACTTACTACCTCACCAGTAAAAGGAACATCGTTATTTTTTAAATATTTAATAGACGCTCTTTCTACCAAATCTTTCTCATCGATTATATTAGAGCACCCAATTAATAAAAGGATTATTAATGTAAAAGATAAATTTTTATTTACTATGAATGGTTTCATTTGTTTACTCATTTACTTATTTAACATAATATTATTTTAAAAATGCATAAAGTTTCAATTAACATATCTTAAACACGACACCTTTACTTTCCAATCTATTAATTAAAGTCATACCTATTCCTGAGGCAGGGGTTAAAACTCCATAATTTTGCGGTGTTTTTTTTTGATCTAAAATTATACTTAGAGCAGCTTCAGTAAGCATTTTTGCTGTTCCAGAATAGCCTGGGTCACGATCACCAATTACACTGCAACTTATTTTATTCTCTCCCGCCTTTCCAACGAGCATGATTTTAAAGAACCCATTTTCCCGTTCATACCTGGTAGGACCTTCTCCTGGAGAAGGTAAAATAAATTTTCTTAAAAACAAAAATGTTGGCCTATAGCTCATCAATACCTTTGCTAGACCTAAGCCAACAAGCATATATAACGATTTTATATAACCTTTAAATCCTTTAGAAAAAGATGTCACTTCACTATATAAAAATTCTTTCCCGTACTCAAACTTTAACATTTCATTTGACCTTCTGACTATTCTAGTATTTATACCTGACATTATAAAAGGCGCTAACCACAATTTTACTTCATCGTCCCATTTTATAGATCTTAAGCTTGAGACTCTAGGGCCATTGTAGCTAGTTGAATTGAGGGCATAAGCATTACCCAGCAAACTAGATAAAGATGGATTAGATTTAATATATGCTGAAATCGCAATCATGCTAGCAATAGTACCACCACTCAAACCTCCGCTAGTAGCCCTCACATAATATTTAATTTCTTCACATGGAATCTTATATTTTTCCAAAGCCTCTTTTTGTATTAATAATACTCCCAAATCAGAAGGTATAGAATCAAAACCACAACTATGAATAATCTTACAATTATTTTCCTTTGCAATTTCATTATTTGAATCGATTGACTCTCTAATGAAAGGAACCTCACCCGTAAGATCGCAGTAGTGAGTCCCATTATTAGCGCATGAAGACACTAATAATTTTCCATATTTTATGTATGGACCAACCGTCGAAATAATTAAGCGAGCAGATTTTGTAATTTTATCTATTGCTTTGTCGTCAAAACTATCTGCAACAAGCAAATCTAAATCTTTGACCTCTCCATCAACTTTTAGTAATTCAGATTTAAGATTTTCTAATTTTTTAATGTCTCTTCCAGCAATTGCCCATCTAAACAACTTATTATTTTTTAAGCCATATTGTTCAATAATGTATTCGACAACTAATTTTCCAGTAAAACCAGTCGCACCAAACACTATTATATCATATTCTCTTTCTTTCATATTGGATTATTGGTTAGCAACTAATCCAACTAAGTTTATAATGTCTATTAAACTCAA
>JABGWJ010000101.1 GCA_018645565.1 bacterium
GTTAGAAAATTATAAAAATGATATAGTATCTAAACGTTTAATGAAATTAAAGTTTGATGAGGGGTTGTTAGAACCTTTAGAAATTACAAATGTTGATATGGCTACTGCTAAAGAAACACTTGGTAAGGCAATCGGAGGGTTCATACCCTACGTTTTAGTGATGTTCATTTTTCTTGGTGCTATGTATCCTGCTATTGATCTGGGAGCGGGTGAGAAAGAAAGGGGATCTTTAGAAACACTCCTCTCTTCGCCAGCAACGAAATTTGAAATTACAATGGGCAAATTATTAGTAGTGTCTTTAACTGGGTTAGTTTCTGGTCTTGTCTCAGTTTTAGGTATTTCGTCCTCCTTATTTTTTATTGACAAAATACCAGTCCAAATACAAGAAACTATCCTTGAATTAATTAATCCATTTATGATAGGCTCGATTATTGTTCTAATGGTACCGATTGCTATATTTTTTGCTTCTATGCTATTATCCATATCTTTTTATTCTCGTTCATTTAAAGAGGCGCAAAGTTTAATGGGACCTTTAAATATGGTTATAATAGTTCCTTTGTTCTTAAGTCTGGGGCCAGGAATGGAAATGGATCATGCTACAGCCTTAATGCCTTTAATAAATGTTGGCCTATTAACGAAAGAAATTTTAGCAGGATCTGTTGAACTAATATATTTCATAGAGACTTTATTCTCATTACTCTTTTGTGCTGCAATAGGAATTTGGTTTTCAGTTTATTGGTTTAAAAAAGAAAATACAATTTTTAGAGTATAGTTCCTTTTTCTTTAATTTTTCTTTTCAACTATTCACAAATTGAGGCAGTAAGTAATGATAAAAATCCACATACTTATTATTTTATTCCACATTTCAGCGTTCACTTTTTCACAAACAATTAATATTGCAACTAATACACTTACAATTGGAATGGACAAACGTGAAGCTTTAATAAAAATGAATGAATTTATTGATCAATCTGCAATTGAACCTGAATCAGAAAATTATTGGTTGATAAATAATAATCAAATCGTTGGATCAATCGGATTTGAAAATGAAAAACTTAGTTATGTTACAACTGATTGGGATGATGAAATAGATTATTTAGATTCAATTAATATGTTTAACACGCTATTTAAGGTGTTAAAAAGTACTTTTGGATCAAATTATGAAGGTAACATCATCCTTCATTTAGAAGAAATAAACGAACCTAATTCTGAAAAATTAGGCATAAGTATTCAATCTAATGATGGTAAAAGTGTAAGGATTAAAAGAGAAAATATTAGTTTAGAGATTCAACAAATAGCAAAAAAACTATAAAAATATTCATTCATAATTTTTACTATAGTTAATTTTTTTTTGTTCAAGTCTTTGTAAATGTTTACTTAGTCTTACCTCAAAACTTGAATAATTTTTTCTATCTTTTTGTGACCATACAGTCTCAGCTAATGCACATAGCCTTGGTAGTAGCATATATTCTGCTTGCTCAGGAGTTTGAATATATTCTGTCCATAAATTGGCTTGTCCGCCTAGAATGAGATGCCTTTTACTTTTATCAATTTTTTCAGGAATTGGTTCAAAATCATAAACTTTTGAAAGTGGAAGATACCCACCTATCGCAAGTGGTTCATTCTCTGAATCTTTCAATTGATAATAATCAAAATATACATTTGTCGTTGGAGACATTATTACTTCATGACCAGCATTTGCTGCCTCTATTCCGCCATCCATGCCTCTCCAGCTATGAACGATGGCATTAGGTGCTAGACCTCCTTCAAGAATTTCATCCCAACCAATCAGGCGCTTATTGAATTTTAATAATACTTTTTCAATGCGTTTAATAAAATAACTTTGAAGCTCATTTTCATCTTTGAGTCCTTCTGAGACTATTCGTTTTTGACATTTTTCACATTTAGACCATCGGTCTTTTAGGCATTCATCGCCTCCAATGTGAATATAGGGCCCCGGAAAAACTTTTGAGACCTCTTCCAAGACTTTTTCTAAGAATTTGAATGTATCTTCGTTTCCAGCACAATAAACTTCTTTGTGAATTCCCCATACGGTTTCTGATTCATGTGGACCTCCGGTGCATGATAATTCGGGATAAGCTGATAAAGCAGCGGTGGCATGTCCAGGCATTTCAATTTCTGGGATTATTGTAATGTGGCGATCCTTAGCATACTCTATTATTTCATTAATTTGTTTTATTGTATAGTAGCCACCGTACTTAGAGTTATCAAACTTATGAGGCTTATCATTATAGTGACCTATAAGGGTCTGCTTCCTGAACGCAGCAATTGATTTTAACTTAGGGAAATTTTTAATAGGAATTCTCCACCCTTGATCTTCTGTTAAGTGCCAATGGAAGATATTCATTTTGTGGGAAGCAGTAATATCGATGCAACGTTTAATGAAATCTAATGGCATCATATGTCTTCCAACATCCAGCATCATTCCTCGCCATTGAAAGCGCGGTTCATCCTCAATTCTCAAGCTAGGAATTTTTAAATCATTATTTATTTTACTTGTCTCTAGTAATTGAAGTAAGGTTTGGACTCCATAGAAGATTCCTCGGTAGTCCTTTCCAATCAGCATCATTCCATCATTATCAATTTTCAAGGTGTATGATTCGTCTTTTTTTATTATATCTTCATTTATTGTGAAATATACTTTTGTATAATTTTTTTCATTAATTGTTGATGGTTTAAATCCCAAACTTGAAAAGTTTGTTTTAAAATAATCATAGATTTTTTTTAATGCTTTATCATTGTCGTTATAAAGAACCTTGATGGTATTGTTTAGAGTTATATCGAGATTTAATTTTTCAATACTAGAAGGAATTGGGACAAGTCCTAATTCATTAAAATTATTTAGGTTATTATTCATTATAGTTTTTTAAAAAATAGGATCAGTTATTTAAATGTTTAATGTTTTGATTATAAAGTTTTTAATCGTATTTAATGTGATAGAACAATTTATATGTGATTAATTTTAAAAGTGCTTTTATTAAATAATTCATAATAATAATGCTCTTAAATTTAAACTTAGGTGATTTTTATGCTATAATGACAGCATTATGCTGGTCTTGCGGAGTAATATTTTTTGAAATTGCCGGTAGGTCTTTAAGCACGCTGCAAATAAGCCTATTGAAAAATATTGTGGGGGTAATTGGTTTTATCCTTTTTATTTTATTACAGGGACACGCTTTTCCTATATTTAGCAATCAGGAGTATAATATATTAGTTATTAGTGGGATTATTGGCGTCGCAATTGGAGATATTCTTTTCTTAGCCTCCTTGCGCAGGTTGGGTTCAAGTTTGAGCGCAATAATTAGCACTAGTTACACAGTGTTTGTGTTTATACTCGCTTATTTAATGTTTGATGAGGTAATCTCAATCATTTCATACTTCGGCGGTTTTCTTGTTATTACAGGAGTCATTATTGGTACGAACGACCATAATATTAAAACTACACCAAAACAATTAGTATTAGGCGTTCTCTTCGGTCTTTTCGCCCATTTATGTACCGCATATTCGATACTATTAATTAAACCAATAATGGAAATTCACCCAATCGTACCAATTGCTTTAATTAGATTTAGTACTGGCGTAATAATCAGTGGGTTTTTCTTATTGTACCTTAAGGGTCATTTAGCTTTGAAAGATACTATTATTAGAGGGTTTTCAAATTATAATTTATTAGCAGGGTCATTTTTTGGAACATTCTTATCAGTAATCTTATGGCTAGCTGGTTATAAGTACACACTTGCTGGCAGAGCCGCAATTTATAATCAACTCTCAACGATTTTTATAATTATCTTTGCTTCTATTTTTCTAAATGAAGTTTTAACAAAGCGAAAATGGGTAGCAATATTTTTAGCTTTAATAGGCTCTTTCATTGTTAGCATTTATTAAAAAATATTTTCAAGAAAGTCACCTTTTTATTCAACTTTTTTATGGACCACGTTTAAAAAGAAAAGAACTGTCTGAACTTTTTTTCAATTGGAGAAAATCAAAAAATCGATCTTTTGAAGAAAAAAACAAAATTATAATATCTGGAGTTCGATCGCAATATTCTGAGTTATTCAAAAATTGGAAATGGATAATTATTCAAACTATTTTATGGTTAGCAATATCAATTAAATTCGATTTTAATCCCATAATTAACATTA
>JABGWJ010000102.1 GCA_018645565.1 bacterium
AAGTATCTTGGAGTTCAATTTTCATCTGTTCTGGAATCTGGTTCCCAGGTTTTAAAGAATTCACAAGAAAAAGTCCAATTATAACAGATATCAGTGTAGTAGATAAATATATTAAAATTGTTTTCCCACCTATTCTCGATAGTTTTTTTGTATCTGATAGGGAGGCTACACCTAAAACTAAAGAAGCAAATACTAATGGAACTGCTATGAGTTTAAGCAAATTAATAAATATTGTGCCAAAGGGAGCAATCCAATTGGTAGTAAATGTACTCCAGCCATTAGATGCGCTTATTACACCATATATTAATCCTAAAACTAATCCAAGAATGATTTTCCAATGTAGTGCTAGTTTTTTCATATGCGACCTTGCAATGTATCACTAATAATCAAAATTTGAAAAAATATATTCAAGATAATCAATCAAGATAGTTCAAAGCTGTTTTGATTTCAGTTGTCGGCATTTTGCAGGAAAAATCTTCACAAATATAGTAAGTTGTTTTGTCATTTATTGAATGATGTGTTTTAGTCCATGGTGCAATATTATCCAAATCAGAGTCACCATTTGATGATTTAAATATATAAATAGTATGGGGGTTGTAATTACTTTGAAGCTGTTTAATTCTATCAATTACCTCTTCATTCAGCTCTTTGCCAACAATGACTATTTCTTTTGGCTTTTTTGTTCCGAACATAAACGAGCTTAACATAGAAGCATGAGCCGAAGGAGCTTGGTTAATTTTGTTTGAAAAAGCTTTAAATGTTTTGAACGCGATTTTTTCCCACTTCAAATCACCAGTATACTTACTCAATTTAATACAATTCATTGCTGCAACTGCATTGCCTGAAGGAATAGCTCCATCATAGCTATCTTTTGCTCTAATAATTAGTTTCTCACCGTCATTTGGGCCAATAAAAAAACCACCATCTTCATCATCATAAAAATCATCAACCATGATTTTTGATAATTCTAAAGCAGAAATTAGAAAGCGAGTTTCGAATGTTGCTTCATATAGTTCTAGAATACCCCAAATAAAAAATGCATAGTCATCTATATGTGGTTGTAATCCAGCCTGATTATTTCTAAACCTTTTCTTAAGTTTTCCATCATTCCCTATCAAATTTTGAATAATGAAATCAGCAGATTTAATAGCAGCATCTATGTAAACAGGCTTTTTTAAAATTTTTCCGCCTTTTGCCATTGCAGCAATCATTAGCCCATTCCAATCTGTTAATATCTTATCATCTTTTAGGGGGTGAATTCTTTTTTCTCTTTCAATAAATAAAAGCTCCCTACTTTCATTAATTGATTTAGACAATTCATTTATATCTATGTTCTCTAATTCTGCAAATGCAGATAAACTTAACTTTAAAAAAGGTATGTTCTCAGGCATTGCACGACCCGATGCTTCATCGATGAAATTCCCGTCCCTTCTTATTCCATATACTTTTTGAAAAATCTCACCTTTTTCTTTGCCCAGAACATGGTTTATTTCTTTATCCGTCCAAATATAAAATTTTCCTTCTTCACCTTCACTATCTGCATCTTCAGCTGAATAAAACCCTCCGTTTTTTTTCATCATATCTCGAATTACATATGTAAAAATTTGTTCAGTGGTTTTTGCTAGCGTTTTATCTTTTGTCGCTTCATAGGCTTCTAAATATGCTATAGAAATCATGGCTTGGTCATAAAGCATTTTTTCAAAGTGAGGTAGAAACCAGCGTTTATCTGTTGCATAGCGATGAAAACCATATCCGATATGATCATAAATTCCTCCAGCCCGCATCTGCTCTAGTGTTTTAATGGCCATGTTTTTTGCATTTATATCACCATAAGTTTTATAATAGCGTAGTAAAAAAATGAGGTTATGGGGAGATGGAAATTTCGGTGAGTCGCCGAAACCGCCAAACTCATTATCAAATTTTTCACTAAAGTTCACGAATGCATTTTTAATTGTTTCTTCATTTATCTGTTTACTGGCTGCGTAATTGTTTGACCTTATTAAGTAGTTATTTACTTGTTCAATTGTTTTCTTTATATCACCTTGTTTATTCACCCAAGCATTCATTAAAGATGGGATTAGTTCCATCATACCAGGCTGGCTGTTGTTGCCTTTTTTAGGGAAGTAGGTTCCAGCGAAAAAAGGTTCTTTATCCGGTGTCATTACAATTGTAAGTGGCCATCCACCTCTGCCAGTCATCGCTTGACAAACTGACATATACAGATGGTCAATTTCTGGCATTTCTTCACGGTCGACTTTGATTGAAATAAAATTATCGTTCATCAGTTTAGCTACTTCATTATCTTCAAAAGATTCATGTTCCATAACATGACACCAATGACAAGTTGAATATCCAATGGATAGAAAAATCGGTTTGTTCTGTTTTTTTGCCTTATCAAAAGCATCTTTGCTCCAAGGGTACCAATCAACAGGGTTATTTTTGTGTTGAAGTAAATAAGGACTTTGAGAGTTTCCTAGTCTGTTCATTTTACCATCTCTTTCATTTTTTTTCGAACAGCCTACTATTATTAAAAGAAGTAATAATAGGTAGTTTGGGTTTTTAATCATGATAAATAAGTTCTTTTATATCTGATACGCATATTAAAGTTAATTTATATTAAATGTTTAAATAAATAGTTCTGTATTTAGAGATTAGAAGCAGATATATTTTAATATAATGATATATACTGTCTCTATTGCTATCTATCTTTTTGCTCTAGTAGGTGTTGGTATTTATAAAACCAAAATGGTAAAAAATAGCGAAGATTTTATGGTCGCTGGAAGAGTTTTACCTTGGTATATCCTAGTAGGAACTTTACTTGCAACTTGGATGGGAAGTGGATCGTTGTTTAGTGGTGCTGGATTAGGATACCGTAATGGGCCAGCTGCTCTTTGGTCCAGTGCTGGTGCATGGCTTGGTATAACACTCATTTACTTCATAGCTAAAAGAATTAGAAACTTTGGCAAAATAACTGTTCCTGATATTTTTGAGATTCGCTATGGAAGATTTGCTGCATTATTAGCGACAATTATTACGGTTATTGCTTACACAACTATTGTATCGTATCAATTTAGAGGCGGCGGTAAGGTCTTGGAAATGGTTTCAAATGGTATGATCACGCTAGAAATCGGGATTATTATTACAGCGGTATTTGCAATTTCTTACACTGTCTTGGCAGGTATGTTTTCAGTGGTTTACACTGATGTCATAAATGGAGTTTTGATTACGATTGGTGTACTAGCTGCACTTGTATTTATGTTGATAAATATTGGTGGTATTGAGGAAATGATACAAATTGCTGATCAGGCAGGTAAGTGGAGCATGTTTGGCAATTGGTCAGCCGAACGTACTGGCGATATTTCTGGCCCCATAATTGCTCTAAGCTTTTTTGTCCCTACAATGCTTCTTCTAATGGGGGATGCAAATATGTATCAAAGAATTTTTAGTGCAAAAGATGGCGGTTCTGCAAAAAAAGCAGTTTTTTTCTGGGTTGTTGGCGTTATAATTTTAGAATCGAGTATCTCTTTTCTTGGACTAACGGGAAGTGTTGCAGCTGAGCAAGGTATTATGCCTGATATTGTTTATAATGAAAAAGAAATGGTCATTCGAAATGCTGAACTATTAGGATTATCTCCTTCAGAAAGTGAATTGCTTTCAGCTAGGCAGTCTGGAAGTGAATCAGTCATTCCAGCTATAGCAATACATGGAGGTTTGCCACTAATAATTGGTTTAATCTTAGTTTCCACAATGATGGCAATTATTGTTTCTACAGCTGATTCGTTTTTATTAATTCCAGCTACGAACCTGACAAGAGATGTTTACCAAAAATATATTAATAAAAATGCAACCGAAAAAAAAGTTATCTTAATTAGTCGCATGCTCGTCCTATTTTTAGGTCTGATAGCGTTTCTTTTAGTTAGTCAATTTAAAACAGTACTCAACGCTGCGTTTACGGCTTACAATATATATGGTGCTTCTCTCACCCCTGCATTATTAGCTGCTTTTCTTTGGAAAAGAGCCACAAAAGAAGGAGCTGTTATTTCTATTTTAACGGGTTCTAGTATTACAATTATATGGACATATTTGTTACCAAATTGGAGCGGGTTTAAAAACCTTCATCCTTTTTTACAAGAACTAACATATCCAGCAGCCGGATTATCTATTTTTGCATTGGTAGTTGTAAGTCTTTTTACTAATCCACCTCCCCAAAAAGTATTATCACAGTTTTTTAATGACGATGACCTGTAAATATTTCGCTTTTATTTTATTTTTCTCTGCTGTTATTTTATCTGAAGGTCTTGGAGACCCCAAAGCCAAAAAAATTGAGCACCTAAAACAAAAAATCGGTTTAAAAACGACTGATGACTTTAATAATTTTGCTTATAATATTTTGGTTGAAAAGCTAGACTCTCTCGGCATTAAAGATGAACAGTTAAAAGATGGTTTTGATTGGGGAGGGAGACAAGCAGGATTTGAAACGTATATAAATAACAATATTGATACTTTATTATCATTATTTGTCCTAGTTGAAGATATCGCAATCGATCAAAATACATCAATCAAACAAAGTGATTCAATCAAAGTAAGTAACGAAGTCAAAATGCCTCAAATAATTCAGACTGTAGATGATCTTTTCATAAAAAAAAACAACTTTAATAAAATTAATAGTGAGACCAAAATTCAAAAAATTAAAGAATCAAAACCAAGGAAAAGCCTTATCTCTGGATTAAGAATTGGAGGTGGTCTAGGGAAAGCATTAATAAAAGGATCGATACTTTCAAGTTCAACATTCTATACTGAATCATCTTTTAATATTCGTTTCCCCTTTGGTTTAAAAATAGGCCCTTTTTTAACAAGTATCGGTTACGAAACAAGTAAATATTCTTTTGCATCTTCAGCTGATACTTTAGATAGTTATTACGGTAGTGGAAGTGGCGTAATCATTAACGTTGATCTATCAAAAATAATCAAAATTGGAGGAGAGAGTCTTGTAAAAGAGTTCGTTGTAGGTTCTCAAAATTACGACCATGGTTCAGGACTAATAGTAGGCTATAATGTGAATTTGCTTTTAGGATCTTTACCTTGCTCTATTTCAATGTCAAGCAGATTTAATACGATAAAGTTCAATAATGGTGGTACATCATATTGGGGTTCTCTTTATGTTGGAATAGGTCTTGATTTTTTATAATTATTTATGAAAAAAATCATTAAAACTGTAAATCTTTTTTGGGCCTTTTCAATCGCATTAGTTTTGTTTTTTTTTACTGCGTGCCAAAAAGATGACTTGAAAAGTCAAGTAAGTTATCTTCAAGATGTAGTAGATGATTTAGAAGCAGTGATAATAAATATTAAAAGTGAAAACAAGAATCTAAAGAGCAAATTAGAAAAAATTAAAATACTCGAAAAAGAACTATCAATTATGCGAACTAAAATGGATAGTATTTCTCAATTGCCTGGAGCACTTTATTCTCAAGCACATACTTATTTTGATTCTGGTCAATTTGAAGAATGTATGAACCTTTTGATTCTTTTATCAGAGGAGTACCCAGATTGGGATCGGCAAAAAGTTGAGAATAAATATAATTTAGCAAACAAGAAAAAATTGAAGATTGAAAAAGAGCAGTTAAGATTAAAAAAAATAAATGAGCGCAAGCAACAAAGAGCGTCGCAAATGATTGATTCAATAAGAACTAATGTAGAATCTATTTACGATAAAAAGACAGGTGAAACCTATTTTAGAACTTTACGTTCAACTTTATGTCAGGTTGCTCATACTGTATCTTTTGGAATTGAATTATATATGATTGTAAATAAAGATGGAGATAGAGAGTTTAGGGTGAAATCAACTTATATTGACAAAAGTGGATCAGACTATCACGACCCTCAATGGATGAATTATAACAAAATAGAATTATTATCTGATAATAATAAAAGAATAATTATCGATGTAAATAAATCAAATAAAGAATTAGTTGAGTCAAGGTTTGCTAATCAAGAAAAATCCGATGATTCTGTTGATACAGAGGTAATATTAAGTTTTTTTGATGCAAATAGGATCAAGGTATATTTTAAAGGTAAGTATTTGTATGAGTTTGACATGACTTATGAACAATTCAATGCTTTTAGGGAAATACTTGCAAACTATGATTACATATAAATATTTTTATATAGCAATTACTTTGATTGTTAGTTTTTCCAGCTTTTCTTTTGCAATCACTTTACCTGAGAATGAATATTTAACCGAACGTATTAAAACTATATCATTAAAAAAACTTGGAACTTCTAAACACGTACATTTAAAAAATGAAATTAT
The DNA here is from genome assembly GCA_018645565.1 of bacterium. Classification (GTDB taxonomy): domain Bacteria; phylum Fidelibacterota; class Marinisomatia; order Marinisomatales; family UBA1611; genus TMED80. Next base: position 6,314 of record JABGWJ010000102.1, read on the forward strand.
TCAAAAAAATTTAGTCCTTTTATTTATAAGTCATGAAAAGTTTGAATCTCAAAAAATAATTTCAGAGATACAGAATATTAGGGCGAGTATTCAAAATTCAAGGGTTGAATACTTTTTAATTAGTGATTATGATAATGATTTGGCTTTGTTATCAATGGTTCAAAAGCATGTTTGGACTGTACCCGTTTTAATAGATGAGTATAAAATTGCAGCAAGTATTTTTAATATAAAAAGTATGCCTCATATAATTGTTCTAAAAAAAGGCAATGCGAGTATAAGTTTCAAAACAGATTTTTCCGAAACTGGAATTCTTGACCTGATAAATCATGTCAAATCATTATGATGAGGTATATCATTCATATTTTTTCGATTGTTCTATTAATATTTATTATCAGTTGCACATCTAAGCCTTCCCCTGTAATACCGTCGGCCCCAAAAGTAATTAAACCTGCATGGGTAGAAAACCATCAAAATGATAGTGTCTATGTTTACAGTGTCTATAAAGTTGAAAAAAAAGAAGTTTCAAACTTGAATGAGTTAGTCCATAACCAGATGAAAAAGATGATTGAAGATGACTATTTAAATCACCTGAAAAGCATTGCTGATTCTACTAATTTAGACTTTAGTATGTATCGGGATGCTATTCTTGAAAAAAGAATTTTAAGAGCCTCTAAATATTTTACTAAGCCAGAGAAGTTCATTGACAAAAACCATATGTATGCTTTGTTGAAATTCGATAAAAAATCATTTATAAAAGCTTTTGAAAATGATTTGTCTGATACCTTAGATATTGCTAGACAAATTATAAATAATATTAGCGATGACATTTCTGAAAAAAACTTTAAAAGAATTTCAAAATCGTTAGGCCTCATAATTAATTATATTGGTTATGGATCCTTAATCAGTAACAATGATATTGATAAAGAGGTAGTTCAATTAATTTTACAATTAAAAAAAATAACTCATAATTATAATGATCGAATTCAGTTGGAATACAAATCAGACTATCTCCAAAAAATGCCATTAGTAAATGAAAGCAAAAGAGTTATACTAATATCAAAAGATTTATTATCTGGGAAAATGTTATCTGGGCTATGGATTGAAGCCGGGTCTAAGAGTTTTGATGAATCTGATTTATTGATATCAAAAGAAAATGGTTCAATTGAATACCAAGTTAGATCATTAAACCAAATTGCAAATGGTTATGAGTTTCATTTCAACGTAGCATTTAATGTTTTGCTCAATGATGATTTAGTCAAACTTTTTAATTTGAATCCAAAAAAGTGCAAATTATCTGTAATGCCAAAATCACCGAAAATGTTTTTTGAAAATAGTATCAATAATTTTGATAATAGTTTAAAAGATTTACCTGTGGTTGATGCAATTAAAAAGTGTTTTGAAAAGAAATATTCTGCGAGTTTTTCGAATTATAAAAAAGAGTCTAGTATTACGATAGAACTTGATGTCATCACTGAAGAAAATGCCGATAAAATAAGTAAAATTTATCCAAATTTTGTACATGCATCTGGTCACTTAACCATTACGGATAGTAATTCAAATAAAGAGTTTTTTAACCAAAAAGTTTTTGAAGAAAGTGGTTCAGATTTTAATTCGATAGAAAAAGCAGGAATTAATTCGCTAAAGAACTTGGCAAGAGTAGTTAGTTTGAATATTTGTGGTTGAGTAATTAATCTAGGTCACTTCATTCTAATAATGCGCCAAATTTTTTTCACTATCTTCATTTTTCTTTTTATTTTTTCTATTCAATCTTGTAGTCCTAAGCCAGAGTTAACTCTAATCCAAAAGTCTAAAAAAAGAATTCCTAATTGGATAAAGGGTGTGCCCATTGATATTGAAAAATGGTATAAAGTTGGACAAGCTAGTGCAATCGATTCAATCACTTCAGAAGATAATGCTCTAAGCCTGATGAAGAAAAAATTAAGATTAGATTTGGAAAACATAATTACTGAAAATTATAATATAAAAGAAAAATATCTTCATAAAATTACCAAACACATTATGAATGGACGGAAAGATTTAATTAGTTCATTAAAAAAAATTGATAGCTCTTTTGTTGATAATGGAATTAACTATTCTTTGTTAAGCATAAGTAAAAAAGATTACTATAAAAAAATAGCAGAAAGATTTAATCATTATGATGTTGAAAAACAAATATCATTGTTGAATGACGATTTAAAGATTGAAAATTTTATAATACTTTCATCGATTATTGACCATCTTGTAATCCATTTTGATTGTTTGTTAATTAAAAATAATAATAAAAAAAATGTTGAGACAGATATTCTAGAAAAAACCAAAAGAATCATTAATGATTACAATAACCGAATTACTTTTTCATTTGAACCGGGAATAATTAATAGTCTTCCAATCACTAATGATGGTGTAAATATTAACGTGAGTATTCATGATAATAAAACTAACCAAAAATTAAATAATATAAATATGATTCAGGACCTTGGAAGTCCCTTCGATTTAATTAGTATAGCTAATAATTTAACTGAAGCTAATAATATAAAAATCCCATTATCTGCTGATGGGAATCCATATAGTTTTACTATTAAAATCGATTATGAAACAATTCTAAATACACCCTTTTTTGATTTTTTTTTATTTGATATAAAGGAGTTTAAAATTGCAGTTGTTCCCAGTAGTAAAAAAGTTTTTTTAAATGAGACTATCCAAAGTGTTAACTCTAGTTTAGGCGAATCCGTTTTCAATGAATCTGTCAAATCTTGTTTTGAAACTAAATTTGAGATGGTTTTTGTTAATAATGAAGATGATGCTGATTTATCGATGTTTTTTGGCGTATCATCTATTGGAAATACTAGTAGATCTAACAGAAAACAGCCTTTTAAATCGGAGGCTTTTTTATCGATAAAAATTGTAGAAACCAAAACAAAAAATATTATTTTAGACCACATTGTTGCTACACAGGAAGCATTGAATTATGATTTTATTGAGCGAGCGAGTATAAAGGCTTTAAGAGGCCTCGCTCACGAATCACTAAGTGCTATTTGTTTTTAAAAAAGAGTATCAATGTATTTCATTGCTTTAGTTTTCATAGATTTTTTCAGGATCTAAATTTCTACGATAATATTCAAATATTTCGCCAGTGCCTTGCCAGTTATTAATTTCTGCAATAATTTTGATTTGACCTTTAAACTTTTTAGAAATACCTAGTTTGACATGTCCAGTATTGTAAAGAATTCCAGCTTTTTTTTTTGCCCAACTGATATAAACTTTTTTTAATATTTTCGCATAACCTTTTTTTTTAAAATCATTTTTTATTACGAAAGCGTACGTATATAGAGTATTGAATTTTCCATAGTTTTCATCTAGCCTGGCCCAGGGTTCCTGAGATAAAAGCTCTAAGGGCATTCCAATTATATATCCTATAATTTTATTTTCGAATCGCGCAATAATTGGAAGGGCGCCAGAGCGGTTGAAGTATTTGTTAATGGTGTTTTTTGTTAATATATATTTTTCGCCATAGTCTTCAGCAAGTGATGCTGATATTTCCATTAATGATTTGTAGTCTTCTGTGCCTAGACTTTCAATAAGTTCAATGTCAAATGATCCGCTGGAAGCTATAACATTCGTAATCGTTGTTGTATTATCTTTGATTTTTTTCATTAATAAAGTTTACTGATTTAAAATTTTCATTCACAATTTTGTTTTATTGCATAAACTTATTATTTCAGTTTTTTTAATGTATTTTTATCGAAGTATATTTCGAGCCATGATTCCTTTCAATCACAAGATAAAAAATAGAGCAAAAAACATCAATTCCTACCTTTGTATTGGTATAGATGTTGATCCTGCTTTAGTAAAATCTAATGAATTTGATGATTTGGTATCGCACTCAAAAAAAATTGTTGATGCGACAAGAGACATAGCATTGTGCTACAAGCCTAATTTTGCTTTTTTTGAAAGATGGGGTGCCAGGGGATTTAAATGGTTAGAAGATATAGTCCATTATATTGGCGAGGATGCAATAGTTATTGCGGACGCAAAAAGGGGCGATATCGGGAATACTGCAAAACAATATGCTGAAAGTATATTTAATCATTTTGGGTTTGATTGTGTTACGCTGAGCCCCTACATGGGTGAAGATAGTATAAAACCTTTTATTGATTTTGAAGAAAAAGGTGTTTTCATATTATGTCGGACCTCAAACCCTTCCGCTGACACTTTCCAAAGTCAAAATCTAATAGGCGGTGACCATATTTATGAGCTGGTTGCAAAATGGGCAAATGATTTAAACACAAAAGACAATGTAGGGTTAGTCGTTGGAGCAACGGCACCTAAAGAGCTTTCAAAAGTTCGAAAACTAGCACCTGATTTACCTATTTTAATTCCAGGAGTAGGAGCTCAAGGTGGTAATTTAAACAATTGTGTCTTTGAGGGGAATAAAACGGGGATAGGAATTGTAAATGTATCTAGAGATATCTCTTTTTCTGGTGATTGTTCTGAAAAATCTATACGTGAATCTGCATTATCTTATGTTGAAAAAATAAATGAGGCATTAAATGGATAAAGAAAAAATAGTTGATATTTTTAAAGAAACTGAGGCATTGTTGTCTGGACATTTTATCCTTACTTCAGGCAAACATAGCCCTTCATACTTTCAGTGCGCAAAAGTATTACAATATCCTAAATATCTTACATTATTTGCTTCTATGATTGCTGATAATTTTATTTCGACAAAAATAGACGCAGTGATATCGCCAGCTATTGGTGGTATTGTTTTAGGTACTGAGGTTGGACGTTTGCTAAATACTAAAACTATTTTTGCCGAAAGAAAAAATGGAGCCATGTGCATTCGTAGAGGTTTCAATATAAAAAAAAATCAAAACATACTAGTTGTTGAGGATGTTATAACTACCGGTGGCTCTGTTAAGGAAGTCATGAATGAAGTAACCAAATTAGGTGGTTTAATTTTCGGAGTTGCCATTCTTGTAGATAGAAGCAATGGTACTATTAATCTTCATAAAAATCAATATTCAATCGTAGAGCTTGAGGTCGTAAATTATGATGCAGATAGCGTGCCAAATAATTTAAAAGAAATTCCAGTACAAAAACCAGGGAGTAGAAAAACGCAATGATAAAACAAACTACAATATTACTTGCTATTATTTTGACTATAGTAGGTTGTGGAACTAAACAAAAAAATAAGGATACAGTTATGGACAAAGATATAGCAGTTATTACAACAAAATTTGGTGATATAAAATTAGAATTTTTTGATGATATTGCTCCGAAGCATGTTGAGAGTTTTAAATTGCATGCTCAAAATGGTTATTATGATGGAACAACCTTTCATAGAGTAATTCCAGGGTTTATGATTCAAGGCGGTGACCCACTAACAAAATCAGAAGACAAAAGTAGGCATGGAACAGGCGGTAATGCTGCAAAATTTTTTGGTATTGGAAGTGAAGACTCTGAATCTACTTGGGATTTACCAGCTGAATTCAGTACGACTACGCATACTAGAGGCATATTATCTATGGCAAGGTCTCAAAACCCTGATAGTGGCGGAAGTCAATTTTTTATTTGCGTAGCAGATGCAAACTTTTTAGATAATCAATACACTGTTTTTGGTAAAGTCGTCAGTGGTATGGAAGTTGTTGACGCTATAGTCAGTGCGCCAAGAGATGCCAGAGATAATCCAGATGATAGAATTGAAATGAAGGTTGTCCTAGAAGATAAAAAATAATCGATGGGAAAGTCGTATCTAGGTCTTGCCCTAGGAGGAGGAGGTTCAAGAGGTGTTGCACACATTGGGGCGCTTCAAGTTCTTCATAAAAGTGGGCTTAAGCCTGATTTAATCGCTGGTGTGAGTGCCGGTTCTATGATTGGTGCAATGTATGCCGCAACCTTAGATCCTAATTGGATAGAAAATCGTTTCCGTGAACTTATGAATAGTGATTTATTTGCGAGCTTTAGTTCCGGTACTTTAATGGCTGGACGTAACAAAGAAACTTATATTGAGAAAAATAGTGCGCTAGAAAAACAAGGCTACGCTGTTAGGCTAGGCTTGAATGAGTCTTACGTTGTTCCTCGTTCAATAATTGAAAATTCGGTTGAGTTCATGATACCTTGCAAAAATTTTGAAGAACTTCAAATTCCTTTAAAGGTTGTAGCTACAGATATCCAAAACGGTGAAGAAATCATCCACAGCAGAGGTGATATTAAAGAAGCCCTCATTCAGAGTTCTTCTATCCCCGGTTTTTTTGAAGCTACTAAAAAAGGCAGTAAGCTAATTGTAGATGGCGGAGTTACATCGCCAATTCCTGTCGAAATACTAAAAGAGTACGCGGAAATGGTAATGGCAGTAGATATAACTAATTATGAATTAAAACCATTAAATCAACCAAATATGATAGAGATAATGAGGCGTTCAGATATCATTACATCCTTGAGATTAAAAAACAACTTGTCTAGACAAGCAGACATTTTAGTTAAGCCTGAGGTCTCTGGCATTCATTGGTCTGATTTTGATAACTTTGATAAGTTGTTAGAGTGTGGCAAAAACGCAATGTCAAAGAGCTTAGAAACTCTAAAAAATTTAGAGCCTCGCAAAGATAATATTTACTACAAATTATGTTCAAGTCTTAGGTAAAATTCAATTCTTATATGATTAAATATTTAATAAGTTGTTTTTTCTTTTTTGTTAGTGTTTGTTTTTCGCAAGTTACTAACCCTGTTGTTATTAACGTGCAATCAGATACTTCGGCGCGAGCAGGCGAGGTCATCAGCATAGTTATAGATGCTGAAATGGATAGTGAATGGAAAATCTATTCAATTTATAAAATTGTAGATGGTCCACTAGCAACAGAAATTGAGATTGCTGGAAAATCGATTAGTTCAATTGCAAAAATAATTGAGCCTAATCCAATCGAAAAATATGACCCTGGTTTCGATATGACCTCTTTCTATCACAAGGGCGACACTCGATTTTCGACCCAAGTACTCATGAAAAAAGACCTGATTCCTGGAGTCTATGAACTCATTGTAAGCGTTTACTATCAAGTCTGCAACGAACGACTTTGTTATCCTCCCAAAAAAGTATCCAAAAAGATTTTAATCAATATTGTGCAAGGGGAGCCAAGGGATGGTCGAACTACTTTAAGTGTTGCCAAAAGTGATGAGGTAGAAAAAAATAAGGCTAATTCATTTTTAAATCTAATTATCATTGCAATAGGCGGGGCAATTTTAAGTTGGGTAATGCCTTGCGTTTATCCCATGATACCAATCATAATTTCTTTTTTTGGTAAAGTAAGTGAAGATAAGAATATTGGAAGGATTTCCGTCGCTACTCTTTATGGTTCAGGGATTGCCGGTACTTTTGTTTTTATTGGGCTACTTGTAAGCTTTTTATCCTGGGGAGTTAATGATGCCGCTGTTCAAACTGGCTATGCAAATATTGGCAATTTTATTGCTACTAATGCTTGGCTTAATTTGGTTCTAGGGCTTCTATTTATTTTTTTTGCATTGTGGATGTTTGGTGTAATTAATGTAAATGTTGCTGGAGCTCTCCTTAGCAAAACAGATAAAGCAGGGCAATCAGCCAAGAATGCCTATTTTGGTGCTTTTATTTTAGGAATTGCTTTTGCTATAACAAGTTTTAGTTGTACGGTCCCAGTTGTTGGAATGCTTCTTGTGGTTGCGGCAAGTGGTACGGCAACTGGTTTATTAACTAGCTTATTAGGTATGACGGTTTACGGAGTTGTTTTTGCTTTCCCTTTTGTCATTTTATCTTTATTCCCATCATCATTAGACAAGTTACCAAGATCTGGTATATGGATGGAAAAAGCTAAAGTTGTTTTTGGTTTTGTGGAATTAGCAGCAGCTGTGAAATTTTTATGGGTTCCTGATTTAGAATGGAAGCTTGGATTATTGCCTCGCAATGTGGTTTTGGGATTATTTCTTTTAATCGGATTATTATTGGTTCTTTACTTAGCTGGTATTTTTTCAATTCAAAAAGGTTCTCAAAGCAATAGAAAAGATATTAGTTACGTTGGAATAATTATTACATCTTTAGTTCTTCTTCCTATTGGGTTATCCCTTTTTTCTGGACCAACTTTTCATTACAACGGGCTTCCAAGATTCGCTGATGAATTAATTGAAGCAATGGTGCCTCCACCCCCTACAGAAGATGAAATTGCTGTAAAAGAAGGTTGGTTTGTTGATGACTATGATAGTGCTTTAGCGTTTGCAAAAAAAGAAGGCAGACCTTTATTTCTAGATTTTACTGGAATCTATTGCGCAAACTGCAGAGTAATGGAAAGACGAATTTTTCCATTAGAAAAAATAAAAAACCAACTTGATAAGATGGTTTTAGCTAGACTGTATGTTGACAAAAAAGACTCATTAAGTGCAATTTATGCTCAAATGCAATTTGAAAGATATAAAACAGCTACTCAGCCATATTATGTTATACTGGACCCAAAAACCGAGTCCACTTTAGCTGATACTGGCGGTTATATACCTAACGGTTTTGATCGATTTTTGTCTAATGGAGTTAAAAAGTATTATTCTAAAAACCAATAATAGTATTGTTCAATAATTGCGTTATAATAAATAAAGGAATGAATTAATAAATGATTTACTTAAAGTTTTTTTTGGTTTTGTCTTTAACATTATTTTTAGGCTGCAGTGGTAAACAAGAAAAGAAAAAGATTAATGAAATTGAACAAAGTTTGAATGTTTCAAATCAAAAAATGACTTTGGAAAAAGTTAATAATAATTCAAAAGTTGCTCTTAGAAAAAACAAAGTAATAAAAACTGAGAAAGCAAAAAGCCTAACAAGCAAAGAATCTCAAAAGATGAAAGCGCCTGATTTTTTGTTAGCAGACTTGGATGGAAATGTTATGTCTTTTTCAGCATATGAAGGACAAGTGGTTTTGCTCACATTTTGGGGTACTTGGTGCGGGCCGTGCAGACAAGAAATACCTGATTTTATCAAACTATACGATGAGTTCAATAATGAAGGTTTAGAGATTGTTGGTATAGCAATTCAATCCGGTGGTACCGAAAGTATTAAGAAATTCTCTGACTATTATAAAATAAACTATCCTGTTCTTACTGATATTGAGGGCAATGAATCATACAAAGCATTTAGTGATTTTGGGACTATCTCTGGCGTAGGTACGAGAGCTGTTCCTACGACATTTTTAATTGATAGAGCAGGATATATTGTTAAAACTTACAGAGGTGCTAGACCTGGGCATGTCTTTTCTAAGGATTTTAAACCGTATTTATAGTTTTCATTAGTAATGGTTTGCGTATTTAAAAAAACTGTATATATACTTTTTTTTGCTCTTTCATTTTTGTTCAGTAGCGATAATTATTGGCAGCAATCTGTCAATTATAAAATGAATGTAATTTTAATTGACAGTGTAAGGCAATTAGCGTGCAGTTCTATCATAACGTATAAAAATAATTCCCCTGATGAGTTAAATGAAATCTATCTTCATTTATATCCCAATGCTTTTCAACTCGGTTCAGTAAAGACAAGAGACTATTTAAATGGTTATGGTAGCAATTCAAGGGCTTCCTATTTTCGTGATGAACTTGATGGCTACCAAAGTAAAATTCATGTAAGAGAGTTTACCATTGCGAAAGATCAAAATATTGTAATCGATGACTATAAAATAAATGATACAGTATTACGCGCCAACTTAAAAAGTGCTATCCTGCCAGGCGAAGAAGTGCGTATTGATATTAAATGGAATCATCATGTTGGAGGCATGGTTGAAAGAGCTGGTTATTACGAAGGCCAATATAATATGGCCCAATGGTATCCTAAAATAGCAGTATATGATGATGGGGGTTGGCATGCTGAACCATTTCACGCTCAAGGAGAATTTTACGGTGAATTTGGTCGATTTGATGTGGAATTTGAACTACCTGAAAAATTTATCATTGGCGCCTCTGGTGTTGTTGAGAGTGGTGACCCTGGTTGGGAAATGGTTCGAGTTGATACGTCAGCAGATTTTGATGACTGGTTTTCGTTATTTGAAGAAGATTACAAGGAACCTGAATTAACAAAAAACAGAAAAGTTAGGTTTGTTGCTGAAAATGTTCATGATTTTGCATGGGTAGCTTCCCCAAACTTTCTTTATGAGCATGATATTTATGATGGAATCGATGTTCATGTGCTTTATAATAGATTGAATGCAAATGATTGGAATCGAGTTGTGAGGGAACGATCCGTCCGTGCTTTAAAGTGGCTTAATGAAAAATTTGGTAAATATACTTATCCTCAAGTCACCAATACTGATAGGCTAAAATCAGGAGGAATGGAATATCCGATGCTTATTATGGATGGTAGCGATCGTGAAAGTTTGATTCTTCATGAAATTGGGCATATATGGTTTTATGGTATTTTAGGAAACAATGAGGTCGATGAAGCATGGATTGACGAAGGGTTTACAACTGCTCAGACAAGAGATTATATGATGGATCGCTATGGTCCAATTGGGTTTGATTGGCAATCAGATGATTGGACAGATAGCTACCAGAGAAAATTTTGGACATTTAATAATAAGTTGCATAATGACCAATGGAGAGCTATAAAATATATTATGAGCGGATATGATGAACCGATTAGTCGTAAAAGTTATTTGTTTAAAAACAGTTCATCCTATAGGCAAAATGCTTACACCAAGCCTTCTTTAATGCTAAATGAGCTTAAATATGTTTTAGGTGATTCACTTTATTACAAATCAATTCAATATTTTTATGAGACTTGGAAGGAAAAGCATGTTGACGAACAAAAATTCATAGAATCTGTTGAAAAAACTACTGGCAGAGATTTAGCATGGTTCTTTGATCCTTGGTTGCATGACACTAGAGTGCTTGATTACGGAATCAATAGATGGGGAAATAAAGAAAATAAATATGGTTCTTACGATGTTGATGTTGAAATAAAAAATTTAGGTAATAGGCACATGCCTTTGTTAGTTGAAACAGAACTATATGATGGTTCTGTTGACAGAAGATGGTGGAATAATTATGATTGGAATACTAATGATACTTTTTCTTACTCAGTACCTTCAAAGCCAAAAAAAGTCACCCTAGACCCAGATGTCCAACTACTGGATGTTGATTATAGGAATAACTCCACAAATTCAGATTATAAAATTGTATTTGACTGGCCTGGCATGAATTATAAGCCTAGAAACAAAATACTTTATAGCTGGCTACCTTCTTTGTATTACAACGAACTAGATGGTTATAGCCCCGGATTACATTTTCAGCGTTCCTATGGGAATTGGGAAAAACAATCTTTTAGGTTTAATCACGCGACTAAAAAATACTTTGATGATAATAAAAAGAATTTTTATTGGTATTATTCTGGAAGTTTTAAATCTGTGCATAGATTTAAAGATTTAAAATTAAACTTAAAAGCATTTAATTTGCCTGGACTTTCAGAAATGAACGTAGAGATAGAGAGAATAAAGTATAATAGTGGTTATAATAAGAAACCTAAGCGAACTTATAAAATAGGCGCTTATCATCAATTTGACATCGATACATTTCGAACTAACTTGTATGAATTAGGTGATATTTCTGCTTTTTATTTAAAAAACATTGTTGACTATAATAATATTAGCCATTCTATCGACTTTATTAGTTCTATTAGTCCTAGTTCAAATTGGAATTTTTCAAAATTATCTTTTCTCTCCAGCATGGAAAAATCAAAAACGATTAAATCAGAAAATATTCTTAGGTCTATATTGGGGTTCACTCATAGCGGCTTCAGGGGAAGATTTTTTCTTGGCAAGGTTTGGACAACTTCAAATGGCGCACCAAAGCAAATATCTTTCAATCCCGCCGGTAATAGCTCTCCAGATATGTACGAAAAATCATATTTGCGAGGAATTGACAGTTTTTTTGAATGGAACGAGTATGAAGTAGGATACCATTTGCCTAGTGATGGAAACATAAGATCTCTTTCGAGCCAAGATGCGATTGAAACTAATGCAATGTCCTCTATTTCAACTGAAATTTATTTTTTAAATAAAAAAGTAGATTTAAACGGTTTTTTTGAGGATAGAATTATAAATAGTGAGATAGCGCTTTTTTCAGATGCCGGACTTTTTCAACAAATGGAAGATATGAAGGGTATCGCAAGTTTTGGTATTGGCTTTCGTTTTAGTGGTATAGTTTATAATAAGCCACTGTATTTGAGGATAGATTTGCCTTTTATAATCATAGATGGCAAAGAAATTTCATATGAAAAGAGCTTAATTTTAAGTTTTCATAGATCTATTTAGCATCGGGTTATATTTTAAATATTTAAGAATAAAAGAATTGAATAAAATATTTAGAACATTAAATTTGTTTAGTCATTTTTGTCGCAAAAGTTTATTTACCTGAGAATATTTTAATTTTTATCTTCGGAGGAAAAAGTGAGATTCAAACCAACTTTATTTATTTTAGTTTATTTTATTTTTAACGGCGCAGTCGCTCAAGAACTTTGTCCAGTCGAGGATGTAAGTGCTTTTGGCGGAGATAGTCAAAATATTATATCCTGGAGCGAGCCTGCAGATCCATTTCTTTCAACATTCACTGTTGAGTTAACAACTGATACATATGGATACGAAACTTCCTGGGACCTTGTAAATGCTACCTCTAATGCTGTTATCGCTGAAGAAGGATCAGATTCAGCAGGGGTCCTGACATCTTCCACTTCTTATTCTTGGGATGTTGAAATTGAGTCTGGAAGTTACGTGTTTACTATGTATGACTCTTATGGAGATGGGCTTTACACTGGTGGTGAATTTACTTTGTTATTAAATGGCAACGAAATTTTCAGTTTCGTTGGTGAAACAGGAAGTGAAGATTCTCAGTTTGAAGAATATGAAATCTCTTTTGATACGGATGAAGGTTGGTTTGGTGTTCAGTCTTACACATACGCAGAACCATTTCCTTTTGAGAAAGGTCAACATGTTGATGCTACTCTAATTGAAGGATTAGAATCAAATAGTCCCCGAAAAATTGATTCAGGTTCTTTTAGTGTTGATAGAGAAATACCTGCAGCTTGTGGTACTTTTGTTACCTATAGAGTATATCAGCAAGGAACAACAAATGTAGTTCTTGGTAATTCTACTGAACTTGAATACGCACATACTGGTTTAACGAATGGTACTGAATACACTTATTATGTAGTTGCTGTTTATGATGTAAATGGTACAGATATAGAATCTGTTCCTAGTGCTACCGCATCTGGTACTCCAGAAGCTTGGTTAGCAGTTGCGCCAACAAACTTATTGTCTTTTCCAGGTGATGAAGAAATGCTTTTAATTTGGCAAGGACCTGGTGGTGGCGGTGGTGGTACAGGAACGCTCGGTGAGAATATGGATAATCCATTTATTATATCATCTATGCCTTTTTCTGCAGAAGGCACTACGGTTGGTTTTGAAAATGACTATGATGCTGTTTGCCCATTTACCGGCTCTACTGCTCCGGATGTTGTTTACATGATGACTAGCTCTGGAGCTACTTATGATTTTTCTCTATGTGGCAATACAGGCTACGATTCAAAGCTTTATATTTTAGATGCTGATGGTAACGTTGTAGAGGGAAGTTTTCCATCGCCCGAAGATACCCCTGAAGATAACGGTATAGCGTGTAATGATGATGGCTGCTCTTCTCCTTTACTTGATAATTATGTATCATCATTTTCGGGAACATTACCAGCTGGTTTGTACTATGTTGTTATAGATGGCTACTCTACTAGCTCGGGTAACTATACTTTAGATATTAGTGTTGTAACTAACCAAATGGTTGTTGAAGACTTAGAATTAAATGAGACAAGGAATAGAAATGAATATGATTTTCTTGGTTACAACATTTATGTTGGAGATGCTAAGAACAATGATGATATTGTAGAGTTTACTAGCTATACTGTTTCAAATATTGTAAATGGAACTGATTATACATTTGGTGTCACTGCAGTCTATGATGGGCCAGTTGGCGGGGATAATTATGAAAGT
>JABGWJ010000103.1 GCA_018645565.1 bacterium
CATGCTATTTGAAGAATATAAGTGGTATTTTAAAAAATCATTATCTCCATTCATAGACCATTGAAAACGGAGCGATCCTCTATTATATTTTGGAGGGTTTAAAATTGATAGTGAAGGAGCACTGTCAATCACTCGAAACCCTTGACTAGTTTCTGAATAACCGTAGATATCTGTTACCTTAACGTAGTACCACAATTCTTCAATCGGGTTAAAATCAGTAGTTGTGAAGACAGTGTCTGTAATTTCTAAAATTTTACCAATTTCAATTTTTTCAGAGCCTTCGACTGCGCTTGATGTGAGAATAGTATAATCATTAAAGTCGTTTTCGGCGGACTTATTAAAACGAATAGACAGCAGATTGAGGCTATATGATATATCAATAATTTCAACAGCCTTTGGAGTAGAAAGGCTATTATCGATTGTTAAAGTTATTTTTAATGTGTCACTTATATTTTTACTTGCGTCTTGCGCGATAACTGCTATGGTATAATTTCCATCATCAAGATTATTTGTATTCCAATTAAATAAATATGGCTCCGCAGAGACTAAAGCACTATCTAAACTATCATTCACAAAGAACTGAACAAAATCGATTTCCTCGTTATCGATGGCATTTGCCGAGATAGTAATAATTTCATTAACAACAGCTCCATTTTCAGGAAAAGTAATAGATACTTCAGGTGCTAAGGTATCTCCTTTATTATCATTACAAGAGTTAAAAAAAATAATTGATAAAAAAGTTAAAACATTGATAATATGTAAATATTGCATCATTCAATATTACAAAAACGAGTTTTTAATATCTCTACCGTTTATTATCTTTTTTGAAGTCCTAATAAATTATCATAAATAATAATAGCTGGATTCAATAGAAAAGTTTCAAGATAACCCCTCCCTCTCAAAACAGCCTCAACTTGAAGCGATAAACCAGCCCCTACTAGGTTTACATCTGCGCAAATTCAAAAATCAGATTCAAAAACCATCTTCAAAATATTTTATAGTTATCAATGAAGTGCCTTTTTTATTATTATTTATAATTTTAATTCTGACTATAAAGAAATCATTTCATTAATTAGCGACCTCGATCTTTCCATTATATTATGGGTGTGTAAATATTCAAAACTTGAATTCCGACCAATCATATTAAGGTTATTAAACCTAGATAGGTATTTTTTTATTTCTTTAATTATTAAAGCGCTATCTCTTGTAATAATTGGATATGCGCTTTTTACCTTAACAAGCTTATAATTAATAATCTTCTCACTTTTTATTAAATTTTTATTTTCTAAATAACTCAGTATTTTATTATAAACTACTTCTTTTGCTGAATCAATTTTCATATTTCTTTCTCCCATTGGCACCTCAACAACAATACATGTTTTTTCAATGGGTGACATTTTAGTACTCCTATTTTTTGGCTCGTAAATTCTTGTAAAGGGGCATTCTAAATCTGGAAAATATATAGAAGCATTTGGCGAAAATGATTTTAAGTCTAAGTATAAAACACAGATCATCAATTCTCGGTATTTTATAAATTTTAGTTTATCTAAAATATGTTTTGGAGCAGCAGGACTTAAAGATTTTACTAGCTCATCAATTGGAGCAGTGTAGACTAAATTATTTATAAAATTATTCTCCCCGTTATTATCCGAAACAGATAAAATCTTATTATTATCATGATATACATTACAAACTTTTTTATTTAAAAAAATATTTTCTGGGCCAATTTTTTTCCCTAAAGCATTGAATATTTCCCCAAAACCCTGCTCAGGATAATAAAAGGCACCCTCTAGATGATCAGAATCAGTTTTTTTTATCAAAAATAAATCCTTGATTAGTGACCTTAGATTCAGAGCCTTTAGTCTACCACCTGATATTGTTGGATCAAGATTATCAGCGTCCTCTCCCCACAGTTTTTCTGTATATGATATTAAAAACATTTTTGAAATAGTTTTACCATAACTCTGATAAGCTACTTGTTTAAAGGATTCTGGAAGAGGTCTTTTTCTTAGTCTAGTTAGAATATTATCATATATTATTTTAATTAATGAACTCAAATCTAGATTATATACTAAATCAGATACTGATATTGGAAAATTTAAGAACTTACCTCTGTAGTAAATTTTACTAGGCGATGTTACACGCTTTAATTTATTTCCTAGCAATAGTTTTATCTCATTAGTAACGTACTCGCTCTTATCATGCAGCCTATGCGCGCCCGTGTCATACTTAAATTCTCCGTCAATTATTGTTTTACAGTTACCACCAATTGTACTTGATGCTTCGTGGATCTTTGCTTGCATACCTACTTTCTTTGCAAAATAGCCGACACTTAATCCGGCCGGGCCACCACCAACAATATCTATATTATTTTCATTTTTCATTTGGAAAATTATTTTATCATTTGGAATGTTGTTATTTTTGACCACATTTGGTTCATATATGGATTATGATAAAAGGCAGTATCTCTACTAAAACTTGATTTTTTATGATCGAAGAGGTGTCTATAATCACCAACCATTAATACTTTTCTATTGTTCGAACTACCAAATAAAACTTTTTTAATGTCTTGATCATTATCTACGTCTATAAAATCTGCTTTTATTTGGTGGCTCTTAAAGTAAAAATTCATTAAAGGAATACTAATTATTGTATCAAAACCACCATCGGCAGATATATAATCTTTCAATTTTTTAACAGCAGTAAAGTTTTTATGTTGATTAATTAAATTAGCGTTATGAAATAATAATATGGCAAAATATGTATAAACAATTCCAGAAAATAGTTTACCCCTGTATTTTTCCTGTCCCTCAATAAGTAAAATACATAAAAAAAATATTATTGGGAGTACATGCCTACTTTTGTAAACAACGTTCTGAAATAATAATATCCATAGGAAATAGATACCCATACATATAATTATTGGCTTTATTTTATTTTCAGATATCCATTTTTTTGAAACATCTTTCAAACTAATTATAAATTGAATCAAAAGAATAGTCGATAGAAAAATAGAAGTCACACCCCTAGAAGACCAATAACCCCCAAAACCATCAGCCCATACAGATTTAATAAGCAGTATAAAGCGATCAAAGAGTCCTTGTTCTGTGAGTATAGTACCACCGAAGTCCATAAAATGGCCAGAGGTTTGCTTTTTAGCCATCATGATTAAGTCACTTGCACCAGTCAATAAAACCATTGGTACAAGCCAAATAAAGACACCAATTAAAAACGATTTAGTTAAACTTTGTTTACGGTTGCTTAAAACAAATATTTTCATCAAAGGAAAAATTATTAATGGTAAATATGAAAGCCTCACGCCAGCAAGTAGACCAGAGATAAAAAATCCTTTTTCAAGGTGGTTCCCTTGTATTTTTGCATAAATTAGATAGTAAATAGCACTCACTGAAATCGCTAAGCCCATTAAATCAGGCATATATCTATTACTCATTAGCCAAAAAAGAGGATTGAGAAATATAATTAAAGCTATATACCTGCCTTCATAAGACTTTAGACTAGTATTGAATATTCTTAGTAAGTAGTATATAATAAAAAAAATGGAACAACCGCCTACTATTGAGAAAGATAAACCCATATTACCTACAACTAGATAAAGAGTTTTAATTAAAAAGCAGAAAATAATATAGCCTGGAAAATGAGGCTGTAGTTTTGTTATGTCGTAATCTTTAATACTGAGAGCAAACCTTAGACTATCAATATCTTCAATATAATAAATACTAGTTAAAGCTCTTGATAGTAAACAAATCAATAATAAAAAGATTAATAAACTATTATTACGTTTAAACATTTAGAGCAGAACCTATACAAAAAAAAACAGGGAACCAAATATGGTTCCCTATTCTTTTAACTATTATTTAACCTTTATCTACCAACCAGCTACATTGGCATCTGAAAAACCATAAGAGGCTTTAAAAATAGCTCTTACTTCACCAACTAGAGAAGTATGATATGCTTGCATTGCATCAAAATTTCCGTTTGATGGATAAACAGGTGCTGTACCCATGACGGTCAAAATACGATCAAGATTTGCATCCGTAATGACTTTAAAATCATTATACAGAAGACCATTTGCATAGCCTCTCATTTCACTCCAATGATTTTCATAATCAGCAGTTGCGTCAGAGCCAGCTACGATAGCAGTATCACCAGCAGCAATTAATCCAGCAATATCAGATGCCACATTATTTACATAATGAATAGAAACAGCAGCAACTACTTTTTCCCAGTTATTCGTCACAATATCTCTTTGAACTAAAATATCAGCAAGGTCAGCTTGGTTAGTAATCAGTGTCCTTCCTTCTAGATAAGCATCGAATATTGTTTTTGTGAAATCGTGGTTAATATCACAAGCGCTACAATCATCTCTTTTTGCAGCTGTGATTGCCCAACCAACGTTGTATTCAGATTTAAAATCAATAGAGCCATCACTATTTGAGTCATTGTATGGACTTGATTTTCTATCAACATCGTCTGCATACCCAGTGTTGTAATCAAGCGCAGCACCAAAATAACCAAATGATTCATCCCAGTGATGTTCCATCGCTGTGTAATTTGCATCGTCACTAGCTACTGAGTTATCATCTGTTGGAATTTTACTCATATACTTTGAAGTTCCTTGCCAATATGAAACAGCACCCCATAAAGTCTTTTGAGTAATTTGATCTAAACGAATTCCAGCATTAGTACCAGTTGTTCTGGTTAAACCATTAGCAACACTTTCTTGAACCCATCCATTAACTAGAGTACCCGCATTAGCGCCATACCCAGGTATAATGTAGCTTTCTACGGCTGTTAATCTATCATTTAAATGACTAGATGAGATATCATGGTACTTTGCCTGTACGGTTGACATATCACCAGCAGATGATAGAATAGCTTGATTAGCATTGTCATTCGCCATCATA
>JABGWJ010000104.1 GCA_018645565.1 bacterium
TATCCGACATCATTCGAAAATATATATCAAGAATTAGAGTTCATATCTTCTGAATATAATATATTGATTAAACTTCATAATTTTTCCTGGTTCCAGAGCCGTTATTCTTATCAAAGTAGTCTTGCAACTAAAATAGCATTAAAAAATGAAAATATACATTTACTACCCAGCGATGTCTTTAACATTATTCCATATTATAAAATTTCAGACGTTTTAATAAGTGATATATCCTCTACAATATTCGAGTTTCTGCCTTTAAATAGACCGATAATTCAGGTTGAATGTTTAAAGCTCCGGCTTAGGCACAGAATTTTTAATAAAAGATTTAAAAGAAAGTTAGATCTTGACAGAATGCAGGAGTTAGATTTTGTCTACAAAGTAGAATCTCCTTCAGAGCTTCATAGATGTATTGTTTTTTCTTCGGATCATCCTGAAGAGATGTCAAAGTTAAGAAAAGAGGCTCATGATTATTAC
Source organism: bacterium (assembly GCA_018645565.1). GTDB lineage: Bacteria > Fidelibacterota > Marinisomatia > Marinisomatales > UBA1611 > TMED80. The sequence goes on from JABGWJ010000104.1 coordinate 475, forward strand.
CTTCTTGATAATAATGGAAAGTCATCAATAATGCTAATCGAAGAAATAGAAAAATCTTTGGCTTTAAATGAAAATTGCAATCTATAGTCCGAATTGGGTTGGAGATGCGGCCTTATCTCTTCCTTTTATTTATCATGTTAAACAAAAATATCCAAATTCTGAATTGATTATTATTTGTAAAGAATGGGTGCAATCGGTTTATCAAAATAATCCAAACATTAATAAGATTATTAGTATTGCGACAACTGAATCTCGTGGAATAACTAATACATTCCGTTTAGGTTTTTTGTTGCGTAAAGAAAACATTCAAATATTTTATACTCTCACGGATTCATTTAGAAGTTCTTTTGTCCTTTGGCTGTCAAAATCAAAAAAGCGGATTGGATATAACTTACAGGGACGTGGGGTTTTTTTGACTGTAAAAATAAAATTACCTTTAAAAAAAACTCATCGATATAAAAAATATTTAAAATTAATTGAAAAAGATGATACATCAATTAATCAGAAATTAATCTTCTTTAAGAAAGAAGAAATTGAATGGGCAAAACATGAAATCAAGGAACTTGGAATTAAAAATCCGGTTGGCCTTTTTCCATTTAGTGTTTCTGAAACAAGAACGTTTCCAAATGGAAAAATTTCTGAATGGTTAAAAGGTTCAAAAGAGAATTTTTTAATATTTGGGGCAAAAAATGATTCTCAAAAAGCTAATGTAATAATTAATAAAAATAAAAATATTTCTATGGTGTCACTTTGTGGCAAGTACAGTTTAAGGCAAAGCATGGCTTTGATTTCTTTATGTAAATATGCTTTAGCCGCTGATAGTGGTTTGGGACATATCTCATCAATAATAAAAATACCTACGATATCTTTTTTTGGTGCGAATAGAGCTCTTGTCACCAAGCCTATTGGTAAGAGTTGTGTAGTCATTGATCAAAGTAATCGATGCAATCCATGTAAAAAAAATATTTGTTGTCTTAAATCAATCAATAAGGATGATGTAAATTCTAGCATCAATTCGTTGATATAAGATTTATAATTTGAGGTAATATGAAAGCATTTATTTTAGCAGCAGGTGTATCTAGGAGACTTTATCCAGAAACGTATAATACTCCAAAATGTCTTTTGGATGTCGGAGGTAAGCCAATTATTAATTATCAATTAGAGGCTCTTGAAAATATTGGAATTCAAGATGTTACAATGATTATTGGCTATCATCGTGAAATGTTAGTCAACCACGTAACAAAGCAATTTCCAAAACTGAAGTTTGATTTTATTGTAAACAATCATTACTTTGAAACAAACACAGCTTACTCAGTCTACCTAGGTCGTAAAAAACTTGTTACTGATGATCATATTTTAATGAACGCCGATGTAATATACCCACCTGAGCTCATAACGAGAATTAATGACTCTCTACATGAAACAGTCCTTGCCGTAGACATTAAAAAATGCGGAAGAGAAGAAGTCAAAGTGATTGAAGGGAGTAACTTTAAAATAAAAGCTATAGGAAAAGAACTAATTGAAGAACAGTGTCTAGGTGAATTTCTTGGTGTAGCTAAATTCTCTTTAGCGTTTAATCATTTGTTTTCAGAGTCCTTGTCAAAATTAATAAATGCTGGAGGAAAGTCTGATTATTTTGAGGCGGGTATTGAATCTCTTTTAAGTAAAACGGATGTTTTTTATAGTGATGTATCTGACCTCTCATGCCTTGAAATTGATTTTATAGAGGATTTAAATGAAGCTCGAAAATTATTTTGAACTAAAAAATAAAGCATAATAATGGCAAAAATTTCCCCATTCAAAGGTTGGCGATATAATGAAGATAATATTGATCTTTTTGAAGATGTGATTGTCCCCCCATATGATGTGATTACTCGCGAAGAGCAAGAAGAGTACTATAATAAATCTCCTTATAACTACATCCGCATTAATCTAAACAATACAAAAGGAGAGGAAAAATATGTGTCTGCTGCGAACACATTAAATATGTGGATTGGAAGTGGCATATTAGTTGAAGAACATAAGCCTGCAATTTATATTTTATCCCAATCTTTTTTAGTGGATAACGCCAGAGTTGAAAGAATTAGCTGTATATGTGCTTTAACGTTATCTGAGCTCGGGGACGATGTTCTTGCCCATGAACAAACAATCGATAAACATTTAGATGACCGTTATAAGCTAATGAGTTCAACTTCTGCAAATTCAGGACAAATATTTATGAGCTATAAAGATCAAAAAATGATTTTAGAGGAGCTTCATTTAAATTTGAAAAGTGACCCATCAATGGAAGCTAATCTTGATGGCGTCTATTATAAACTATGGCCCATTACAGATACAGATTCTATAAATGAGTTTGTGGATGGTTTAGAAGATAAGAAATTAGTTATTGCTGATGGCCATCATCGTTACAAAACTGCTTTAAAATATTCAAAAAATCATGAAGGTGCTCAATCTGATAAGGTCATGGTAACATTGGTTAACAGTGAAAACCCGGGAATGCAAATTTTACCTACTCATAGAATTGTAAAAAAATCTGATATTGATATTCGGGATATTAAAAAAAGCTTAAAGGGAAATTTTAATTATAAAGAATATCATGGAGTTGAACAATTATTAGTAAGTATGGAAGAATTTAAAACAGATAAAGGATTTTTAGGTTTATTCCACAAACCTTCGAATATAGGACTCTTGTTAGAGTTTAATGCCTGGGAA
>JABGWJ010000105.1 GCA_018645565.1 bacterium
TATTTTTTATTCGTATGAAAAGACCCATCAGAATAATTACTATTGCCCAAATTAAAGAAAAATAGATTAAATAAGATTTCAATTATTCGTCCAAGATTTATTTATTAAATAAGATAATATAAGAGTGATAATTCCTGCCTCGACATTAATTTTCGTATCTTTGTCATTAATCAATGATGCTATTGAATACCCACTAGCTAAAATAAATAACCAAGATTTAGATCGTGCAAATAGACTGTCAAACACTCTTACTTTTTTCGTTTTAGTATTTGAAAGAATAGTTGAGTCGAAATTGTCAAGGGAGTAATGGAGGTGAGCATTTAACAAGTTTTTTTGATTTTGGTTATAAAATTCGAATGAATCTACTCGTTTTTTTAATCTTAATCCGATTTGGGTATTATCGCTACTTATAATTGGTTGAAAATCAAGTATCGGTAAGTTGAAAGTTGTTTCTTGATCAAGTTTGAATGTGTCGGATAAAATGTTATGTAGAGTAAAATAGAACCATTGATTATCTGATTGCCAAGCGTAGACTGAATCAGATGATATAGGTTCGATAAATTCAAACTCTACAATTATGCCATTTTCTTTTTCTTCAAATTCTATATTAGTTAGGACATTACTGCAAAAACCACAGTTGTATGCTAATATCAAGATCATCAAGCATAATTGAACTGTTTTAAGATGTTTTTGAATCAACCTCTTCATCCGGTCTGGTTTTATTTGTATTAAATGAATGAAAAATAAAATAAGACCCAAGCCATAAGGGAACAATACCGAGTAGTATTAATGATTTTTTTAGATCCGTGAAAAAAGGAATAAGAATTAATATTATTCCAGCAAGAATTGCAAAAAGGGGAGGAAGTAATTCTTTTTTGTTCATGATCATGCTTAAATATTTACAAATTATTTATGATAATACTAGTTCTAATTACAGGTTGTTCCTTCAAAAACAATGAGGTTAATTTATATTACAATTTATTAGAGTCAATTGACAAAAATATTCCACATATCTTTTTTGTTTGTATTTGTTTCTTTTCTGCAGTCACAAAGTTACAGTTCAACCAGTGTCCAAGGGGCATTTGGCGCGGTTACGATTGATGGAAAAATATGGAATCAGATTGCTCTAAGGCCAATAGTTCCTATTGGTAAGGTAACACTAGCTCTGGATATAGTATTTTATATTGATCAGGATGGCAATATACATGATGATGAGTGGGATTTTTCAAATGGAAAGAATTCAAAAAATTCAATCATAGACAAAATATATTATGTTCGTTATGGTAAAAAATGGGAACCCTTTTATTTCCAAGTTGGAGCTTTAGAAAATGTGACAATAGGTCAAGGTATTCTTGTTAATAGATATTCGAATACTATCTTATATCCGCAATTAAGAAAAGTCGGGATGGAGCTAAAGTTCAAAGCATATGGTTTGGATTTCTATGGCTTTACAAACGATTTTAAGGAAAACTTGGGTTTAGCGGGTTTTCGAGTATCTAAAAAACTTATGAACAGTATAAATATTGGAGGGTCCTATGTGACTGATCGAAATCAATATTTAGGATTGAGAGATAGAGATGATGACGGACGCCCTGACCTGGTTGATGATTTTCCTAACGATCCAGGCTTTTGGCTAGATACAGATGGGGATGGACTTGCGGATGGTATGCCTGAAGAATTAGACATTGATGGAGATGGAGTAACTGATACTCTTGATAGTGATGTTCCTGGTTGGAATTTGGATACCTCTTTTGTCCTAGACACTGAAATAATTAGAAAACCAGAGCCTCTTAATGTGAAAGAAAAAGAAAGGTCGATTTTTGCTGTTTCCTTAGATGTCTCTAAAACTATTTTAGTCGAAAAAAATATGAATGTTACGGTTTATGCTCAATATGCTACATTAATTGGTGAGACTATTAATCCAGTAACGAAAGCTAGCACTAAATTAGGAAATGGTTTAATACCATTAGGGTTGTCCATGAAGCTTGGTCCTGCAAGATTTAATTTTGAATATAGAATGATGCCTTCAGGAAAATTTGAATTTGGATATTGGGATAGATCATACGAAATAGAAAGGGCAACTTTTTCTGCTTCAAATGCTTCGATGATGCCTGGATTAAAAACAGGTGAAATTATTACAAAAGATAGTAAATTGGGAAAATTTGGAAAACAAAAAGGTTATTTTTCTACGCTGAGCCTTGATCTAGGCGAACTAATTGGCTCTTCATTATCCTATCAAAACCTTTTTGGAGAACAATGGAGTAACTACGATAACAATTTTATTAAAGATCGAAATCAAAGTTTTATCGCTAGCATAGGATTGAAAAAACCAATTAGTAAAATCACTAACGCGAGATGGTATTATCAACAACGAAATGTTCCAAATCCATTTAATTTCAAATATACAGAAAGTACTATTTCAGGTTATCGAGTTGGAATAAAACTCGGAAATGGTATGATACTAAATTACATTTTTAGGCAGTCTTTTCGAGATATAGATGGTGATGGCGATGTAAATGGAAAAGAAGAGACAATTAACATGACAAGCATTGAAACTAGTTTCTCATTTTAAATATGAAATCATCAGATATAAGAAAATCATTTATAGAGTTCTTTCAGCAAAAAGATCATAAGTTTATAAGAAGCGCTCCAGTTGTTCCAATTGGCGACCCAACTCTTTTATTCACAAATGCTGGGATGAATCAATTCAAACCTATTTTCCTTGATGAATCTAAGCCTGACCATCCACGAGCAGTTAACAGTCAAAAGTGTATTAGAGTTAGTGGTAAACACAACGATCTTGAAGAGGTTGGTATTGACACTTTTCATCATACCTTTTTTGAAATGCTAGGTAATTGGTCTTTTGGAGATTATTACAAAAGTGAGGCTATAAAATGGGCCTGGGAATTATTAACTGAAGTTTGGGGCTTAGATAAAAATAGGCTTTGGGTAACTGTATACAAGGACGATAAAGAAGCTTACGATCTTTGGATAAATAACACTGATATTAAAAAAGATCGCGTACTCTGGTTCGGTAAGAAAGAAAATTTTTGGGAGATGGGTGAGACTGGTCCATGTGGACCGTGTTCAGAGATTCATTACTACATAGGCGATGATTTATCTAATCAGTCAAAAGAAGGTGTCAATAAAGCAGATGAATATTGGGAATTATGGAATTTAGTATTTATTCAGAATGAGCGTTTGGCTGATGGCTCACTTATAAACTTATCTCAAAGTCATGTTGATACTGGAGCTGGTTTAGAACGAATCACAAGCGTTATTCAAGGAAAAACTAGTAATTATGAAACGGATCTTTTTCAGCCGATTATTAAAGAATTGGAATCAAGTTCTGAATGTAAATATGCGGATAATCCAGTGCCTTTTCAGGTTATAGCGGATCACATACGAATGCTTTGTTTCTCAATTGCTGATGGTGCTTTACCCTCGAATGAAGGTAGAGGGTATGTCCTTAGACGAATTTTAAGACGTGCCTCAAGGTTTGGGCGAGTACTTAAGCTTGAAAAACCTTTTTTGCATAAAATTGTTCCTTCTGTTTGCAACCTAATGGGAGATGCCTATCCAGAATTAAAAGAGAAAAGTACTCATATAAAGCTTGTTATAGGAACGGAAGAAACTCTTTTTAATCAAACTCTTGATAGAGGTATAACTCATTTAGAAAAACTAATGAGTAGTCTCAAAAGTAGTAAAACTATTTTAGGTAGCGATGCTTTCAGACTTTATGACACTTATGGCTTTCCTCTGGACTTAACAGAGCTAATAGCAAGGGAAAAAAATATTGATGTTGACGTAGAGGGCTTTCATCTTGAAATGGCAAAGCAAAAAGATAAAGCTAGGCAAGCTGGAAACTTTAAATTGAAAGAAAAAAGTATTGATTGGATAGAGCTTTTAAAAGAAAAAGGCTCTGAATTTGTTGGATATGAATATCTAGAAACTAATTCTAGAGTTTTAAAGTATTCAGAAATTGAAGATGGTTTTATACTTGTACTTGATAAAACACCCTTCTATCCAGAGTCTGGTGGTCAAGTTGGCGATCGAGGTAAAATCTCATTTGAAGGTATAGACCTAAATGTAATTGATGTTCAGAATCATAATGACATGATAATACATTTATGTAAAGGTGCAGTTTTAGATTGGAGTAAGGTCGAAAGTGTTCAATGTGTCGTGGATGATTTTCATAGATCAAGTGTAAAAAGAAATCATACTGCTACGCATTTATTACATGCTGCTTTAAAAAAAGAATTAGGGGACCAAGTTCAGCAAGCAGGTTCATTGGTCCATCCCAATTATTTAAGATTTGACTTAACATATTTTGAAAAAATTGCAGGTGATCAAATAAGAAATATTGAAAATATTGTTAATAGGCAAATCTTATTAAATAGTGCTTTAAATACTTCAATTAAAGCATATGATGAAGCTATTAGTAGTGGTGTAGTTGCCCTTTTTGGTGAAAAATATGGTGACAATGTTAGAGTTGTATCAACAGGTAAATTTTCCAATGAACTTTGTGGCGGAACTCATGTTAATAGCACTGGTGATATAGGATTATTTAAAATAACAGAAGAATCATCATTAGCATCTGGTGTGAGACGGATTGTTGCTGTTACCGGTACCGCTGCAATTGAATTATTTCAAAATCAAGCTGATTTAATATTTAATATGCAAAGAATGTTAAATTGTAAGGAGGAAGAGTTACCCAATAGAATTAGTCAATTATATCAAGATAAAAAATCGTTAGAGAAAAAAATAAAAGAGTTAAAACAATCAGATGACTCAGATATTATTGCCTGGGTAAATAAAGCAAGTAAAGTTGGTGATTATATTTTTGTAATTGAATTATTGAGTATTGAAGGTGCTGATGAATTAAAACGTGTAGGGGATCGACTTATTTCTGAAATTAAAAGCGGTATTGGTGTTCTATTTAACAATGCTAATGATAAACCCTCAGCTGTTGTTGTAGTCAGTGAAGATTTAGTTCGCAAAAAAATAAATGCTGGAATTTTAGCTAAGGAAATAGGCTCTTTTATGGGCGGCGGTGGTGGTGGAAAGCCTCAACTTGCAACTGCAGGAGGTCGTCAATTTGGTGCTGTTGAAAAAGCTATTATCAATACAGAAAAATTAATTGTAAAAGTTTTAAACAAGGAGCTGTAAACCATATTATGTCTAATCAAAAAATAAATGAAAGAAAACCTATTCGTGAACTCATTCAAACTGACAATGCACCCAATGCTGTTGGAACATACAGTCAAGCAGTTTCTGCGGGTGGTTTTTTGTATACTTCTGGTCAAGTTGGAATTAATCCGTTGACTGGTGAAATGGTATCTGGTAATACAAAAGAGCAATGTTTTCAAGTTCTAAAAAATATTTTAGCTATTCTTGAGGCGAGAAATCTTTCTTTGGTAAATATTGTTAAACTCAACGTGTTTTTAAAAGATTTGAATGACTTTGGTGACTTAAATGATACTTTTGTTGATTTTTTTGGCAATACAAATTTCCCTGCAAGGTCAACTATTGAGGTAGCTGGTTTACCGCTTGGAGCCAGAGTAGAGATTGATTGTATTGCAGTAGAGGGTTAATGAGTTTTAAATGCTTATTCTTTTCATTATTGTTATCTTATAATCTTAGTGCCCAAATTAACGAAGTAGATTCAACATTGATTAAAAATCCTCGGCAAGCCTTTCTCTTTTCACTTGTTCCAGGTGGTGGTCAATTTTATAACCAGAAACACATTAAAGGTTCTTTAGTCATGGGCTTAGAAACTTTGGCGCTCTATTCATGGTTAGAAAATTCAAAAATTTATAAAAATTATGACTCAGAAGAATATTCTCTTAGGAAAAACAGATATCTTGAAAAACGAAATAAATATGCTTGGTGGGTAATATTCCTTTATTTTTACAGCATGATTGATGCGATGGTTGATGCGCATCTAAGTCCATTTGATGACATAATGAGTAAATCTATTGAGGATGAAGGAGGAGAAGAAAATGAAAAATAATAGAGAACAATGGGGGTCAAGACTTGGCTTTATTTTAGCCGCTTCTGGTTCTGCAGTTGGACTTGGTAATATTTGGAAATTTCCTCATATGGCTGGACAAAATGGTGGTGCTGCTTTTACGATAGTCTATTTAATATGCATACTGATAGTTGGATTGCCAATATTGCTAGGCGAATTATCTATTGGACGTAGGACTCAATTGAGTCCAGTTGGGGCGTTTAATAGGTTGTCAGGCTCTTCAAATTGGAAATGGGTAGGTTATCTTGGAGTTGGTTCAGCTTTCGTTATCTTATCTTTTTATGGTGTCGTTGGGGGTTGGACGTTAAAGTATACTATTTTTTCTTTGACTGGAGGTTTTGATTCTTTATCTGGTTCGCCAGAATTATCTGGACAAGTCTTTAGTTCTTTTATTGAAAGTAGTTTTCAACCAATAATTTGGCAGATTGTATTTATGGCGTTTTGTATTGGAATTATTATAAAAGGAGTTAAGTCAGGTATTGAAGAAGGTGCAAAAATAATGATGCCACTTATTTTAATAATTCTAGGTTTCTTAGTTGTTAAAGGCCTTAGTCTTGAAGGTGGTAGAAAAGGATTAGAGTTCCTTTTTAAACCGAAATTTTCAGATTTAAATCCATCAAGTATCGTTTTGGCTCTTGGCCATGCCTTTTTCACCTTAAGCCTTGGGATGGGAACCATGATAACGTATGGAAGCTATCTAAATAAAAAACAAAATTTAATGAATTCTGCTATTTGGATAATTTTACTGGATACTTTTATTGCTATGTTAGCTGGTACAGCTATTTTTACTATCGTTTTTGCAATGGGAGCTGATCCAAGTTCGGGAGCAGGGCTGATATTCGTGGTATTGCCCACAATATTTCCCCAAATCGGTGGAGGAATAATTTGGGGTACGCTTTTCTTTTTCATACTTTTTATGGCGGCTCTTACCTCTGCAATATCGATTCTTGAAGTTATTACAGCTTACTTTATCGATCAAAAAGGTTGGTCTAGATTTAAGGCTACTTTTCTTTTTGGAGGCGTAATCACTCTAGTTGGAATTTTTTGTTCACTTTCGCTTGGGAACCTTAACGTAACAGCTTTTTTAAATATAACGTTTTTTGATTTTCTAGATGAGTTGTCATCTAAGTATATGTTACCCATAGGCGGAGCTTTAACAGCGGTTTTTATAATAAATAAATGGTCGGTTAATACATTCTTAGATGAAATTTTGACTGGTGTTCAAGAAAAACATTTGAATAGAGGTCTGCTTATTAATGTTTTAAAAGTGCTCCTTGTTGTCTCTTCTTTAATCGTGGGGCTAATTATTTTGAATGAGCTTTCTGATCTTTTATTTGGTTCGTCTCTTCAGAAAATGGTAGGTTTATAAAACAAATAAGGCATGATATGATTTTAGCAAGGCTTATTCCAAAAAACTCTAGTTTATTCGACAATGTTAAGGTAAGAGTATCTTCTTGCATTAAATTCACTGATAAATATAATATTTCATATTTGTTCGGTGTTTGGACTACTACGGTTGCTGGTTATGTTTATCTTTTAGGTAATATTGATCGTTATAGCTACTGGGAATGGTATGGATTACCTAATGGCATTTTGAGGATACTTTTAAGTACATTGTTTTTTTATAGTTTTTCTAGTTTTGGTTTCTGGCGTACCTCAAATAAGCGTTTGAAACAATCAGACCTCATTTATAATTCTTTTTTTTACTTCGCTTGTTTTATTTTGGGAAGTTTGAGTTTTAATATTTCAGACTTCAATTATGTCGGTTACTTACCATACTTGGCTTTTATTATTTCAGGTGTTTTGATCTATGAGTTTAAAGTTTTATACAATTTAGAAAGTAACTACTGGTCGGTTGATAGTTGGAACAAAAAAAATACATATATGATAGCTTCTTTTATAGCCATTACTTTTGCCACATTTTTTGGTTACATCCTTGATGACCCGATTATAAGTACTGTTGGAATTGTTGCTCTTTTTTTTCCAGCGGTAGTATTGATTTGGCCAAATGATGTAAGACATATAAAGCGTTTACAATTCTATCCTCTTTTTACATTTGCAATGTTTGCATGCGTTAGAGCGCCATGGTTTTTTATCATACTAGCATTACTTTTCTTTTACCTAAGATCAATTAATTATTTTAAATATGGAATTATTTATCCTTCTTTTGGGGTCCATTTAGAAGAAATAAGTTCGGATGTATGATGCAATCATTGTGGGTGCTGGTCCAGCAGGATCTAGTGCAGCTATCTACTGTAATAAACTAGGTCTCAATACTTTATTATTAGATAAGTCAATATTTCCTAGAGATAAAATTTGTGGTGATGCTCTATCTGGGAAAAGTGTAAAAATTTTAGAAGAGTTAGATTTATTACAAGATTTAGATAAACTTGATGGCGCAATCGTTAATAGAATTATTTTTGGAAACCCAAATCATTCCGAATGTGAATTGCATCTTAATAAAAGCTTAAATAAAAGGCACATTTCTCATGGTTTTGTAATCCCAAGAAAAATATTTGATAATTATTTATTTAAAAAAGCTAGTGATGTTTCTAATGTGGTAAGTGGTTTTAATGTCGAGGATCTTATCTATAATAAAAGTCAAGTAATTGGAGTTAAGGGAAAGTCTATAAATGGAGAACAAAAAAAATATTTTGGTAATATTGTTCTTGGTGCTGATGGACCTTACTCAATAATTTCAAGAAAATCAGGGTTATATAATTCTGATATGAATTATACTGCAGTTGGGTTGAGGTGTTATTATGAAAATGTTGAGGATTTAACGGATCAAATAGAGCTTCATTATGTAAATGAGACCATTCCTGGATACTTTTGGATTTTCCCTGCTGGTAATAAAAAAGCAAATATTGGTGTTGGTTTACTAAAAAGTAGAGCAAAAAAAAAGAAATACAACCTCCAACAAATAATGAAGCAAGTAATAAATTCAAAAAATTTCAAACATAGGTTTAAAAATTCCAATGCACTTGAAAAACCAAAAGGGTGGAATTTACCATTCGGAAATACGAAAAGGGGAAATCACGGTAATGGCTTTTTGCTTCTTGGTGATGCTGCTGGGTTGGTTGATCCTTTCACAGGGGAGGGTATAGGTAATGCAATGGAATCAGGAAAAATAGCCGCAGATATTGTGTTGAAAGCAAAAAAATTAAATAATTTTTCAAATCAAATTCTTTCAGAATATGACAAAGTACTTTGGGAGTATTTGGGTAGTGAACTCAAAACTAGTACGCTATTATTAAAGTTAGCTCATTATAGAATTTTACTTAATTTTGTAATTGATAGGGCAAGCAGAAATAAAAATATAAAAAATATGATTTCAGGTATGCTTGCAAATGAAGTTCCTAAAACAGAATTATCAAATCCAATGTTCTATCTTAAAACATTATTTAGTTAAGCTATGAAACAAACGGAATTATTAAAAAAGTTAAACCTATCTACTTACGTCGCATTAGATTTTGAGACAACTGGATTAGACTCAGATTTTGATAGAGTTATTGAGGTTGCTGCTATTGTATTTAAAGATGGTAAACCTAAAAAAACATTCTCTACACTTGTGAATCCAGAAAAAAATATTTCACCTTTTATTACAAATATTACAGGCATATCTAATTCGATGGTCAACACTGCTCCAAAAGAATCTGAAATAATAAATGAATTAATGAAGACAATCGGTAATCATCCTATCGTTGCACATAACATTAA
>JABGWJ010000106.1 GCA_018645565.1 bacterium
AATGCATTTTTCTTTTAACAACGGCAACGTTGATTCTTTGAAAATTCCATTCAGTCGTGAACTTATAGAGCAGTATATGTTTTTATACTCAATAGCAGGGGAAGATAATGATTTTGATTTAATATTAAATGATACAGATGACCCCAATTATTCGCAAGGATTTGTAAGAATTAAAAAAGTTAGTACTGCCGATTTAATGGCGCTAGTTGACGATACCGAAGATTATATTCATTCGAATTACTATGATGGTAACCCAATTAATCCTATGTTATCTGGGCCGGCAGCATTGTTAGGAGCAGTCAGTCATTCTGTTATTAGAGGCCAAATTATTAGTCTTGCAATGGCATCATTGATATTATTTATAATAATGGCAATCGTTTTCAGATCTTTTGTCGGCGGTTTTTTAGCTAGTTTACCCATGATGCTTGCAGTAATACTTATATTTAGTTTATTAGGAAATTTCGGTATTCCTTTAAATATGACAACTTCTTTATTAACCTGTATTCTTGTTGGCGTTGGAATAGACTATTCCGTTCATTTTCTTTGGCATCTAAGAGAATATCTTAGAGAAGGATATGATTTAGACTCAGCAATTTCTAACACGATGAAAGTTTCAGGTAAGGGTATTCTTTTTAATGGCGTTTCTGTAATCGTAGGTTTTTCTGTTCTAATGTTTTCAGTATTTATGCCTTTGAAAGAATTCAGTATTTTAATTATGGCTTCAATTAGTTTTTGTTTAATTGGTGGAATGGCGATTTTACCAGCAATCGTAAGCCTTGTAAAACCTAGTTTTTTATATAAATAATGAAAAAAAACCAAGATAAATCAATTAGCCTTATTATACTGTTTTTATCAGGGCTAGCTATAATTTGGTGGTTCTATAATTATTATTTAAGTCCAGATAGTCAAGGTATAGTTGAAGTCTATAATCTTAAAACCATTTTGTCATGGGGAGCTAAGAATTCAGACTTACTACTAATTATCTATATATTTTTATGCTTACAACTAGCAGGATTATCAGAGTTTAAGCAACGGCAAGACTATCTTGTTGTGGCTTTAATTAGTCTAGTCTTTACCCCAATTGGTTTGCTCTTCATAAAAGATGAAAAAGAAAAACGTGATGAATAAGATTATATCTTTTTTATTTCTTATCAATTTAGTTTTTGCGGGTGATAGCAATCATAAAGCGCTGGAAATTATGGAAAGAGTAATAGCCCACCCAAACCCAAAGACATCAATATCAGAGGTTCATTTAGAAATAATCAGAAAAAAGGGAAGTAAAACAAAACAAAAAAATAGAGCTTTCATCAGTTATGAAAAACTGTATGATGATGGTGATTATAAGAAAAAATCATTAGTCAAATTTTTAGAACCTAAATCCGTAGAGGGCACTGGCTTATTAAGTTGGACAAAATTTAATGGGTTATCAGAGCAATGGTTTTTCCTTCCGATATTAAAAACAGCAAAAAAAATTAAATCTAAAGAAAAATCAAAATCTTTTATGTCCACAGATTTTATATACGAAGATTTAGAAACTCGAGAGATTTCGGATGATAGTTTTAAAATCGATGGCAAAGAAATAATTAATAATCGTGATTGTATTATTATTAATTCTTCTCCAATAAAAGAGAGTTTTTATTGGGGTAAAAAAATATATGTTGATACTCAAATATGGAAAATTAGAAAAGTAGAATATTTTTCAGCACAATCAAAATTAGAGAAAACGTTGCATTTCAAAGAAATAGTTAAAGTGGGTAAATATTGGTTCCCAAAAATATTAGAGATGCGCAAAGAAAATGGTAATTATACTATTATGAATGTTGCGGCTTTTAAGCCAGATACTGGTTTAGATGATCAAGTTTTTACACAATCTTTTTTGGTAGAAAAAAATTAATCAAATAATAAAAGATCGTTTTTAACTAATTAGTTTAACCCCAGTCTAATTTTTAAACTATTTTACAATGAGTCATTAAATAATGAATGAAAAATTGAAAAAAAATGCTTCTAAATATAAATCTTGGGTGTTGCGGGGCAGACAAATTTGCGATTTAGAAATGATTTTAAACAGAGGTTTTTCTCCATTAAATGGTTTTCTAAATAAAGAGGATTATGAAAATGTATTGACAGATATGAGGCTCTTAGATGGTAGTGTCTGGCCAATGCCTATCACCCTAGATGTTAATTCAGATTTTTCTAAATCATTATCAATCGGGGATAATATTACCTTGAAAGATAAGGAAGGATTTTCAATTGCTGTTCTAGAGGTTGAAGACAAATGGGAACCTGACTTAAATAAAGAAGCAGAATTAATTTTTGGCACAAAAGACGTATCTCATCCCGGTGTTGATTATCTACTTAATTATAGTAATAATATCTATATTGGAGGTAAAGTAGAATTAATAGACTTACCTCATCACTATGATTATAAAGATTTGCGCCTTAGTCCAAAAATTCTGAAAAAAAAGTTCAAAGATTTAGGATGGGATAATATAGTCGCTTTTCAAACACGCAATCCGCTACACAAAGCACATGTTGAAATGACATTAAAAGCACTAGAAGATTTAGACGCTAATCTATTAATTCATCCTGTAGTTGGTATGACCAAGGCTGGAGATGTTGATCATTATACTCGAGTTAGGTGCTATCAGCATGTATTAGAAAAGTATCCTGCAAATAAAGCAATATTAAGCTTAATACCTTTAGCAATGCGAATGGGTGGACCAAGAGAAGCCCTCTGGCATGCTCTAATTAGAAAAAACTATGGTTGCACTCATTTGATTGTTGGTAGAGATCATGCCGGTCCAGGATTAAATAAAGAAGGTAATCCGTTTTATGGTCCTTATGATGCTCAAGAAATGCTTCAAGAATTTGAAGAGGAAATTGGAATCAAAATGGTGCCTTTTAAGTTTTTAGTTTACCTTCCAGATGAAAATATTTATAAGCCAATTGATGAAATTTCAAACGATACTAATTATAAAACAGTATCAGGAACTGAATTAAGAGATTATCTTGATAAAGGGAAAGATATTCCGGAATGGTTTACGTACAAAGAAGTAGCTAATGAACTTCAAAAATCTCAACCACCTATTTCTAAAAGAGGGTTTACAATCTTTTTTACAGGATTGTCGGGTTCTGGGAAATCTACTTTGGCAAATGGTCTATTGATAAAACTTTTAGAGAATGGAAATAAACCTGTGACACTTTTAGACGGAGATATTGTTAGAACTCATTTATCGAGCGAATTAGGATTTTCAAAAGAGCATAGATCTTTAAACGTCAAGCGTATTGGGTATGTAGCAAGTGAAATAACAAAAAATGGTGGCATCGCTATTTGTGCTCCTATAGCGCCATATGAAAAAGATAGATTTTATAACAGAAACCTTATTTCAAAATTAGGCGGATACATTGAGATACATGTTTCGACCTCGTTAGAAAAGTGCGAGGAGAGAGATGTTAAAGGTCTTTATAAATTAGCAAGAAAAGGGATAGTTAAAGAATTCACAGGCGTTTCTGATCCGTATGAAGCTCCCCCAAATGCTGAGCTTGTAATCGATTCTAGCGATGTCGATCCTGAAAAACTTGTTGAGAAGATTTATGATTTTATTAAAAGTTCATCTTTCATCTAAAAATATCATTTAATGGCTAAATATTATTTTTCAGCCATATTTTTAATATATTCAGGCTTTTTTCAAATCTTGAATGCTCAACTGGTTTTACCAACAAACAATAGTATCCTAAACTATATACATGTTCTTTTTGAATGGAATCAATACCCTGAGGCAGAAAGTTATAACCTTGAAATTTCTACTGATTCTCTTTTCAATAGCGTAATAAGGACAGCTAATGTCAGTTCATTAATTTTTATTGAAAAAGAAACTATTAATTGGGATTCAGAATATTATTGGCGATTAAGACCGGTTTTTGAAAATTCGCTAACAAGCGAGTGGTCAGAAACATATCATTTTTTTACTGGGCAAAAGCGTTCGGAATCGACTGTCAATATTTATGATGAAAATAATGTTAGTCCTGGGCTTACAATATTTGGATCATTTTATAATTATTTTAGCGCAATGATTGATATAAACGGGAAAGAGGTATGGAATACCGGTGATAAAAAAATTGTTTATTATAATTCTTCTCCTGCACTTGATTTGCTAGGGTGCATTTCTGATAATTCATTAGAACATAATTTGCCTGGAATTGATTTTTCTATAGATAATGATTTGATTTGGGAAGAACCAAATGATCAATTTTTACACCATGACCTTGTTAAACTTCCAAATGGTAACTACATGGGTATTGTTGCCACTAGCCAGTTAGGGCCTATTCCAATTGGTCCTTGGACATCTGACTATCAAGGTTTTGGTTTTGCAGCAAATGGTTTATCAGTTGAATTCCCTTGGGTTGGTGACAAACTTGTTGAGTGGGATAAAGACACTAAAGAAGTTGTTTGGAGTTGGAATGTATTTGACCATTTTTCAATGGAAGATTTTGATGCTCTGGGAGGAACGTGGTTACCTAGCTCTACTGGTTATCAAGAGTACGACTGGACGCACCTTAACGCAATGATATTTTCTGAAGAGGAAAGTGCAATATATATCTCCATTCGACATTTATCAAGAATAACAAAGATTGCTTACCCAAGTGGTGAGGTTATCTGGAATATGGGAAGAGATATGCCTTCAGGCGAAGTAACATTAGGAAACGATTTTGGATTTAGTTTTCAGCATGGTTTACAGAAGCTTGAAAACGGGAATATTATCACTTTTGACAATGGAAATCTAAGCCAACATTTTTTAAATACTGAGGTACCTATCTCAAGAGCTTTAGAAATATCGATTTTAAATGACCAATCATCAATTGTTTGGGAACATCCTTTACCAGAAAATCTTTTCGGATTCGCATCTGGTAATGCTCAAAAACTTGAAAATGGAAATTATCTTATTACAACTGTCGGTGGTAACGGCACTTCAATTGAAGTAAGCAGTGATGGCGTACAAGTTTGGCAAGGGAATTATAATTTATGTGAACCAATCTGTGCTGTTTATCGAGCGAATAGAGTTTCAAGTCTATATCCAATTGCTTTCAGTTTAATATCCAATGGTCTTGCGATTAATCAAGGACAGGGTAATGAATTCGGAACGGGTATTCCACTGGCATTGGGCAGTGCCTCAGTATCCTTTACATTGAAAAATGAAGGTTCTATTTCAGATGTTTTTAATTATGAATTTTCTGAAGAATTAAGTTGGTTTGATAATTTTAGTGGATATATGGAGCTCTCGCCAGGAGAAGAGCAAACTATCACTTTTAATGGAGAAACAAGCAGTTCAGCAAATAGTAATTATTATCAGATGGTTGTAGTGCCCTCCCAAAAACCTTCATTAGCAAAAACAGTTATTAACGAAATCTATATAGGTGAATTAAGTGTAAATAATGAAACTTCAATAGTTCCTGAGGGTGCTACTTTGAAAATGCCTTTTCCAAACCCATTTAATTCATTTGTTCATCTTAATGTAGAAAATGTTTTAGAAGATGGACTAAATATTAATATATATGACATAAATGGTAAAACTGTGTCAAGTATACCAATAATATCAAATTCAAGTAATTTTCATACTGTTTGGAATGCTGCGAGTCATCCGTCGGGGTTATACTTCTTAAGTATCGACAACTCTATCAATGCTCAATTCAAGAAAATTTTATACTTAAAGTAATTGAAGAATTTTTACAAAAGTTTTTCAGTAGTAGTATTAATGAATATGCATATAGTGTTTTCACAATGCGATAGCGCATATACACATATTGATTCGTTGCCGAGCAATGTAAATATCCTTTTTGGAGATAGTTGCTTTTATAATGAAGATGTAAGTGCATTAAATGATCTTATAGTCGATAATAATTTAATCTATGATTCACCTCTTCATTTGGGAACCCAGTCATGGTTCAACGGTCGACTTAAAATATTAGTTGCGGGGAATTATGGCAATAGCTCAGGTGTGAATGATACAATTTTTATTTTGCCAGAATCTATTGGAAGTTGGACCAAACTTAGTGGCTTATATTTAGAATGGAATAGGATATCATCGCTGCCTTTAAATTTTGCAAAATTAAAAGAACTCAGGTCATTATACATATCAAATAATATTTTAGAAAGTGTTATTGAAAACTTAGATAGCTTGATCAGTCTCAAATATTTAGATCTTGGCTACAATAAAATTGATTCCTTACCATCCTCGTTATGTGGATTAAATGATTTAGAATATCTATGGTTATTTAATAATAAACTAGAATCACTACCTGATTGTATCTGTAGTATGGCCATTGATTGGAATAGCGATGATAGTGCTTGGTTTCCATACTTTGCTATTGGTGGTAATAGTCTCTGTGATAATATCCCAGAGTGCATAGAGAACAGTTCAAATTTTAATGTGAGTCTTGATCAATTTTATTATTCTTTTCAAGTTGAATCACTGCAAGAATGTGATTATGTTGGGATTAATGAAACAGAGGTTATGCCTAATTATATCAGTATTGATAACCTATATCCCAACCCCTTTAATCCGCATACAAATATAAAAATAGTCCTTTTAAAACGTGATTATGTGAATATTTCAATCTATGATATTAAAGGGACTTTAATCGAAGTGTTAAACAACAAAATACTTGAAAAGGGTAATTACGATTATAATTGGAATGCAACTAACGTAAGCAGTGGTATGTATTTAATTAAAGTAAAAACGCCTAATCAGACATTTATTCGTAAAGGATTGTTAACAAAATAATGTTAATAGGTAATCAGTGCGCAAGCCATTGAAAGACCTGCTCCAGTACCAATAAAATATAATAAATCACCACGTTGAATTCTGCCATCTTCTATGGCTATAGCAAGTGCCATAGGAATTGATGCTGCTACACAGTTTCCAGTTTTAGATACAATGTTTATAATTTTATTTTTTTCAAATCTACCGTAATCATGATAAGCATTAATTGCTTTTAAGGAAGCTTGATGTGGAATTACCCATGATACATTGTCTTTTTTAAATCGTGA
>JABGWJ010000107.1 GCA_018645565.1 bacterium
AATGGTAATTATAAAATGATTATACGGTTTAGAAATTGACATGATTACTCCAATTAAGATTAACTAAGATTCTATATATACTTCTATTTGACCAATTTTGTTATCTCGACAGTTCTTACGTTCTCTTTTTCTATATTCGTCTAAATTTGAAATTTCTTTTTTCGTAAGTAAGTCTAAATGCTCTAAAAGCGTAATTGCTCCAATCGGCATTGCGCGAGAATTTCCATCCAATACTTTTAAAGAAATACCTAAATTTTTCCCGTCTCTATTTTTTAAAGATATCCCTTGAATGGATTCACCTCCACCTTTTGTCACAGCATCTCCACCTAAAGCAGTAATAAATTTAGTATCAAAGTGGCCTTTTCCCGCCACATTATATGGATAAGAATTCATAGCGTTAAAAACTCGAACTAATTCAGGGTACTCCCCAGTTGCGAGTAATTGATAAAGCTTAGCAATTGTTTCCATTGTGAAAAAAGCAGTTGGAGCAGAGCAACCATCAGTCTCCATAGGTATATCTTTGATACCAGAATACTCTTGCAAAGCCTTGAAAATAGTTTTTTGGACTTCATGTTCTGACTGAATATAGTTCTTTGGGTTATTGACTAAGTGTTTAGCAAGTGCCAGCATGCCTGCGTGCTTTCCACTACAATTATTATGTAATGGATTTGGATCAGTCTTTGATCGAATTAAGTCTCGTCTTGATGATATATCTGCAGGAAAGTGAACTCCACACTCATAATCATCTAACGTAAAACCTAACTTATCTAACATCGCTTGCGCAATTTTTATATGCCTATTTTCACCAAGATGAGATGCACACATTAGCGCGATTTCTTTTTCATTGAACCCAGCAGCATCTACAGCTCCAGCTCTTATAGAAGCAGCTGCTTGAAAAGGTTTGAGCGATGACCTTATACATGTAAGATAATTTGGATCTCCAGTAGAAAAAACTATGTGACCTGAGTCATCCACTACTGTAGCAAAAATAACATGAATACTTTCTGTTAAATCACCACGAGTAACTCTACATAAAATTGGCATAAGATTAATAAACTAATCTAGAAACAAACTCAAATCGAAAACCCTTGCTTTGAAGATTCGGTATTTCTTTTTGAAGTACGCTCAATGTTTGTGGTTTTACATGCCCGATACCTATCGCAAGCCCTTTTCTTTCAGCTACATCAGCTAACTTCATAAGCTGTTCTGTTATCTTCTCTTCATCTAGTTCATTATCTAAAAAGACATCCCTTGAGTTTGTCGGAACACCATATTTTCGCATAGTTTCTTCAGCTAAAGAATTTCTTGTGGTCCTACTATCAACAAAAAATTTTTTGTTTTGTTTAATCTCTTTAGCAAGAAGCGTCATGATTCTTAAATCTGCTGTACCCCTAGAACCTTGATGGTTATTTAAGCCAATCGATTCAGGAAGGTTCTCAAAGGCTTTGTTAATCCTCTCTTTAATTTCATCTTCTTGAAAATAGGACATAAGAACATATTCTTCCTCACCATAAGTTTTCCCAATATTTTCCATAGGTAAATGAACAATAATTTCATAACCAGCATCATAAGCTTTTTTAGAAAAAAGCTGGCTATGATCGTGTCCGGGGATAATAGCATAGGTCAATTTTCCCGGTAGCTCTAAAAACCCATTCGAGATATGATCATTACGATAACCAAAATCATCAATAATTAGAGCAATAATGCCACGCATCGGCGTACTTTTTTTGTCGATGGGGTCTTCAACAACTGGTTCTTGCGCTATAGAGTCTGGACTTAATTCTATGTCCTCCTCTGTTACAACGTCATTTTCAAGTTCAGTAAGATGGGTCTGCTGTTTTTTTAATACGATGAGTAACACTACAACAAAAAGCGTTAACACATAAATAATTAATGTTTTGTAATCTTTCTGCATTAGGGTAAAAGGTAACTAAGGCTTAAAACTTTGGGGTTTCCTATCTTTTGAGAACCAAATTTAATAGCATATGTAACTCCAAAGCGACCAGAACTAATGCCACCTCCAAATGAAAATGCTGCTGAATGCTTATCGATGGAATAGCCGGTCAATATTTTTATTTTTTCCAATCCAGAATCCAAGCCCAACTTTAATTTCCAAATATCATCTAAAATCGAATATTCAGCCGTTGTGTAAAACTTATTACTTATCTTAAAAGATTTAAAACTTTTTGAACCACCAATTAAAAATAAAGTAGGTAGCTTAGGTACTTCTTGATACAATTTTGTAATGTGACCAAGGTTTAAAACAGATAAGCCCATATTCCATCCATTTAATAATAATTTAGAATACCCTAGGTCGATAATAAAACCCTTAGAATTTTGATCATAAATACCAATGGATAAATAGCTTATTGATACCCCAAAATCTCCAAAGTCATTTTTTATAGAAACTCCAGAACCCAATTGAAAGCCATATGCGGAAAACATTGCATTCGGATCGTCTAATGGTTCAGAGCCCCTAAATTCTAGATCGTTAATCTCTGCCTGTTTTAAAAATAACCTATTATTATAATTCCCAACTTTGTGAACATAGTTAAGCCCTGAAATAGAAATATCGCCATACCAGTTACCAGAGTTAATGTAAAAGATAGGACTCTCATGATGCTGTTTAATAAGAGATGGATTTACTACCGATGAACCACCTATGGCGGGATGTCTCCCTAAAGCTAAATCATTTGCATTTTCTGAGAAATTTAGAAAATTTGTCCCTAGAGCTAGTGATATAGATTGTAATACGCAAAAAAGTAGAGAAATTTTTCTAAAAATTGAATGCATATGATAATGTATGTGCTAACTGAGATGCCCAGTCCATTGAAAATGTGTAATCTATACGAGAATCATGATTTTTTATTAAGTCATACTCTAGGCCCCAACCAAATGCTATTCGCCCGTTACCTAATCCGCCTCTAAAAAAGTATAGATCCTGATAAGTATACTCTACTCCAACCCTTGGCATTAAATTGATAAATATATCCTCTGATAGTTCTTTACCAATCCTATAATTAGTAATAAACCCTGCATCAGCGACAACTCTTATATTTTTGTAATTAAACTTTGTACCGAACCTATATATCGTAGGAAAGTACTCGCTATAAATTCTTCCTTGAGCATATAAGTCACCTGAATCCCAATTATACATAGAATTAATATCTTGAATCATTAAACCAAAAGTTGTCGATTTTCCAGATTTAAACAATAATCCAACATCAAATCCAATACCACTTCCTTTATAGGACTCATTTATCGGTAACTGATTTTGAAGTATTTTGATATTTACGCCAAAAGAAAACCAGGGTAAAATTCTCTGAGCAAAAGAAACCATTAAAGCGTCTTCACTTGTCTGCATCACTGTTGTCTTTTCTCCCGCACTACTTCTACCCTGAATATCTGTAACACCAGCGCTTACCCAAGCAATTCCTAGACCAGCGGTTGGAGGAAGAGGAGTAGCAAAACTAAGCCCAGATAATCTTCTATCTAAAGACATGCTAGAGTAAGAAAGCCCAACTTGCCTATCAACCAGAAAAGCAGCCCAAGCTGGATTATAAAAAGTAGAGAAACCATGGTCCTTTTCCGCAGTAAATGCACCGCCCATTGCAATAGACCTTGCGGTAATACCAACTCTTAAAAAACTACCTGATAATCCCGCATAATCCTGCGACAATGAAAATGAAAAAATAAATATAATATGAATTAAATATTTTTTCATTTTACAACTATTAATTTCGTCCAATTATCACCAGGAGATTGATTTCTTGATTTCGAATAATTAATTCGAATAAAATAAACTCCGTTTGCGACATGCTTACCTAACA
>JABGWJ010000108.1 GCA_018645565.1 bacterium
ATGTACAATACTCCGTAATTAATGAAACACTAAAAAATAAGCACTTAATTTTAATCATTATTTAATTTGACAATATATTAATACTTAAATGAAATCAATCTATTGATTTCAAACATATGTTTAAGAATCAGAGCCATGCCAACATCATATATCGGTTTAGCCCCTGGAACACTGTAATTCCATATTATAATACCAAGAAGCCAAACTATATATTTTATTTTATTCATATTATTTATAACTCCAATCTAATCAAAGCAAACTGTTTGAAAGCTACAATAACTGCATGGATAGCTCTCTCGATCTTCTCCTACCACTGGGAACAAATCAATTTCTGTTTTATTATTTTCAACATCAGTTAACAACTCTTTCATTGAATCGATACTTTTTTCAATAAACACTTTTGCTGAATCTATTAGTCTATTAGTAGGCTTAACTTTTACAGGCAACTGCTGATTTAAATACACATCAAAAAGACGAATGAGCTTAAGGTCTACATTCCACTTTTGCTGAGCATAAAGCGCATATATAGCGAGCTGCACCTCATTTTCTTTTGCCACCTTACCTGTCTTCCAGTCATAAATATAAACTCGTTCACCATGCCTTATCGCAAAATCTAACTTAACCCATAGCTTCGCACCATGAACTTCAAAGGAATCAAGATCTTCAATGGCGAGCCACTGAGAATCAGACATCGTTTGAATAAAGCGATAAGAATCTGAAGCAAAAAAACCATCTATACTATTTAACATCAGATCTCTAATATCTAACAGAACTTCATCAGTTGGTTTTTGATTATAAAAGTGTTCAAACAAATTTGTCTTCCATTTAGGGTTATCTTTCCAGTCTTTATTTTTTGAATGAGCCCAGGATTGTTTAAAAACCTTAATAACATTTTCTTTAGACTTAACTATATCTGCATTTCTGCCGTACCTCACAGCTTTGAGAGTTCTTTCAACTTCATCATGAACGATAGTGCCAGCGAGCATTGGAAGGGAAGACATTTTGTTCAATAAATACAATTTTTTACTGAGCTCATCCGCATCTTTATTCCAGCCACCCCAACTTCCATAATAAGAATAGTAATATTTTCGTTTGCATGTATTAAATGCATTATCTCTGGAAAAACTCCAAGAAAATCTATTTTTAAATTCTTTTTTTTCTGCCACGGCTAGTTGAGACTGTTAATCATTGTTACTATTTCATCTTTCATATATGGCATAGAATAAGTTTCTACATTATCATCTTTTAATTGAGCAACTAATTGCCTGGCAACCATTATGCCATAATATTTTTCAAGTATATATCTATACAAAGATAGTTGGAGCGCATAGTGATTATACTTGCTATCATCGATATTAGAGCTCTCTTTTCGGATTCCTTTTTTACCATTAAATGATTTTTTATCAATTCTTTTTGAAGTTTTCCAATCTATAAGAACATATTCACCTGATTTTTTATTCATCATCAAAACATCAATTGTTCCTGCAATAGCGAGCTCTTTGCTATATACAATAACTTCAGAAAATGTATCTATATTTGGCTTTGAAATGTAAGCATCAATCCATTTTTTTGCGGCAATAGATTTAAGATCTTTTGGCTCAATACCCTCTTTTATCCAATTTTCAATTTCAAGATGAACTTCTGTTCCGTGCTCTCGAGCAACCTGCCATTGCTGCATGATTGATTCCGGTGTTTCTCCAAAATACTTAGGAACATTATTTGCAAGGTGGGTAGAAATCTTAACCTCATCAAAAGGTTCAAAAAATTTATTTATTATTGTTGTTACACTTGTAAAAATAAACTCAGGCTCTTTTGAAAGCTTATACTCATGTTTTTCGATTTCTAAACGAATGTCATTATTATTAATTTTATTCATATTTTATGAACTTTTCCCCGTTTTGTACCAACCTCTATTACCAAATTTATCATAAAGGAGGACAGAGCCATCACCATTAGAGTTCGTACCGAATTTACCTGTCAGTTTCCCATCGTTATTGAAGGTTGTGAGAGATTGAATTAAATGAAGGCTTTCTTTACCTCTACTATCAAATAAGCTAAGCTTACCAAAACCGCCAGAAACCCCACCAAGCAATGAAGTCAACTTGGCATCATTATTAAATGTAGACAAGGTACCTTCACCAGATCTATTTTCACCTAATGATGTCGTTTTTTTACCGGACTCATTAAAGGTATTTATATATCCACCACGTTGGAGCAGTATATTGCCCTGACCTTTATTATCTGCGCTAACGCTTACTACTTCGTAATTTTCTTTATTAAAGATTTTAATAGCGCCATTTTTAATGGATATGAGCTCATTTCCATTTTTATCTAAAACTTTAAAAGCGCCTCCGAATCCATTCTTATCAGTGACAGTAACAGAGTTTGCGATAATATCTCCAAAATGTTGAGATCCGCCGTATTGTGAAGCCATAAAAACAGCAGCTGAACAAAAAAGAAGTCCCGAGGTAAAAAAGCCTTTAAAATAATTTAACATACATTCCCTCGCAGTTTTAATTTTTAAACAATTTCATTTAAAAAATATTATATATTTTTTACTTCATCATATGAATAATCACTTGAACCACTATCATCAAGATTATCATACTTTTCAAGTTCAATTTTATAACCATCCACGACATCGACTTCCTTAATCCCATCAATATGCATTTTTTTTATTTTATACTCTTTTATTTCTTTTGCTCTTGATTTTGCTTCTTTTACATCCTTTGCCACTACAAAATAATTTGTATGTGACTCGTAAAATCCTCCAGAAACATTAGCATCATAAAAACCTGCGTGCACTAAAAACAACTTCATTACAGACTCCCCTTTTTTATTTATTCGAAAATAGTAAGATTGATAATAGCCCTGTAACAATAATTAAAATTTGTACAGCAGTCTCATTTTTAAATAATTTATCCGGATTTAAGTTTGATAAATCAAACTCTACATTATCCAAAGAGAGCGACGAAGGTTTACTGTACGCAGGTGGTTCTAACTCATCTTTTAATATTTTATCCATGTATGACTCTTTGGGACACTCACCGTAAATATTTGTACCTGGTTCGCTGTCTAAGAACATAAAGTAGTAGTATATAAAACCCAGAAACGGAACATTTGCTGCAAGGACCCACATTCCATTTTTACCACTATCATGTAAGCGACGAATTCCTACGCCAACCATAGGGCAGATTGTCAGCGCTAAATACACTACTAAAACAATTTTAGCTATAAAATACAGAACGATTGAAATCAATACATGGACGAGCATAAACATCCAAAACTCTTTCCGCCTAGCCCTACCCTGAAAATTGATATAATTATTTAATATTACTTCAATATACCATCTCATTTTTATACCTATTTATTATTGATTCAACAAATTATCATGCTAAAAATAATCTTAAATTTTGATTATTTCTAATAGATAGGTTCTCTATTTTTTTAAAACAGCGCAAATATATGTCATAGAGCCGCTTGAAAATGCATTATATATTTCTGTTCCTTTGATACCCGCATATGTTTTAAATATTTTTCTAAAGAACATTGGTACACTATCGTCAATATGCTGCTCACGATAACTAGAAAGATTATCTAGACCGCTTATAATGTTATCCGTGATATCTACCCTATCAATAAATTGTAAATCTGAACTGCTGAATAGATCATAAAGTTCTTGAATGCTACTCTTTGTACGAAAATCGCAAAAAAGAAAAAATCCACCAGGTTTTAAAACCCTATAGGACTCGCTAAGAAATTTTTTCATATCACCATAACAATGAGAAGATTCCACATTGATTAAAATGTCATATGAATTATCAGCTAAGGGTATATTTTCTGAATCTCCAACGATAAAATCAAGATTTGGAATACTATAAATTTTTGAGCATAATTCAATAGCATCCTCTGAAATATCAATGCCAGTTATAGATGAAGGGTTTAAATATCTAGCAATAAAAGATGCGCCCCCACCTCGACCAGAGCCAATTTCTAAAATACTCTTTCCTTTTATATCTGCCTGATTTGCGACAAAAGAATATAGCTGAATCGGGTAGCGTTCAATTTCATCTTCCTCCTGCAGCCTGAGTTCTAGATTTGGAGAATGATAACCATAATTCATTAATTTCAGGTTTGTGTTTTTAGCTTTTCTTGCAAATACATTATACCACTTTTCCCAAAACCATTTTTTAGATGATGGTGAAAGTTTTAATATGATTAGTATAATAGACTTTAACACGTATCAATAAAGTATAAAGCGCTTAAGATAAAAAGCTATCTTTTTATCAATTATTCATTTTACCAATTAAATAGTTTCCATTTATCTTTGTTTATCACTTCTTCTAATAGCGGATGGACGATGTTACTCCAAAGATCATATCCTTCTGTGCTCAGATGTAGACTATCGCTTATAAATAGATTTGATTTAGGCCTTCCATTATCATTAATCATTGGACTGGCAGTATCTATATAATATTGATTAGGAGACTTTTTAATATATTCATTTACGAGACTGTTTG
>JABGWJ010000109.1 GCA_018645565.1 bacterium
ACACCAATTAACTGGTACTTCTGCTTCATAGGCGAGTCCTTTTTTATAGAGTTGCAAGAAAATCCATTGAGTCCATTTATAATAGTTAGCATCAGTTGTATTGACCTCCCTATCCCAATCATAAGAAAAGCCCAGCATTTTCAACTGTTTTCTATAGCGATTTATATTTTTTTCAGTAGTTATACTTGGATGGGTACCAGTTTTTAGAGCATATTGCTCTGCAGGAAGACCAAAGGCATCCCAACCGATAGGATGTAATACATTAAAATTATTTAGTCTTTTAAAGCGAGAATATATGTCTGTGGCAGTATAGCCAAGAGGATGCCCCACATGTAGACCTGAACCAGAGGGATAAGGAAACATGTCAAGAATATAGCATTTTTCTTTTTCTTTCGAATCTTCAGTTTTAAAAGTATTGTTATCCTCCCAAAACTTTTGCCACTTTTTTTCGATTTTTAGGTGATTATAGTCCATAGTATAAATAAAAGGCGCAAGTGTAATTGCGCCCGTTTTTAAGAATTCATTAAAAAAAGATTTAGAAAGATAAACTAAAACCGATGGAAGCGGACAAATCTGTATCTTTATAGAAAGTCTCTTTAGATACAAAATCTCCATAGTCGGAATCGTATTCACTTTCCCATTCTTCTGCAGGTTTGAGAACTTTATTGTCTCCCTCATATTTACTATTATAACTATGTTGCAATGTAATGTCTACAGATAACGCCTCATAAAATGTTGCAATAGATAGAACTAAAGTATTCTCAAGCAGATAATCATTAAAGTCCTCAACTCGTGGCTTATAAAAAGCTCGGTAGTCCATAAAAAGAGCGCCTTCAGATAAAACTAATTTTATTTTAGGACGAAACGAATGTCTAGAAAAAGTTTCTACTGAATCATATTCTTCCTCTTCAAACATAAAAGCATAGCTAAGAGAAAAGATTTTACCTAGCCTCACCTTAGCACCAAGCGCTACGTTTGTTCTATTGATTAAGCCTAATGAACGATCAAAACTATAGTCAAAAAACAAAAAAGGAGAGTATTTTTGATTTGCCCAGAGGTCTAGTTGTGTGTGAACATTACCATCTAAAGCATATGGTTCGTCTTCCAGGGTAGCGTAATTACCGCTAAGGGAAAAAGAAAATTCTGTATCAGTAAGTGATGAGAGATCTCCTAATAAAGAAAAACTGTATTCAGCGCCAGAAACTAAATTATTTGTATTCCCACTGGTCTGATCAAAAGCGATATACAAGTCATGCGAAGACTCAGAGCTATTTTCTTCAACATCATCTTGCGCATAGGTTAAGTTGAATACAGGTACAGCTAAAAACAAACAAACTAATATTTTATATATTATCATTTTTTATCCTACTAAAAGTTTTTAAGAATGATTGTACAAGTAAAGAGAAAGTAGCAAAATTTTTAGGCAACTTCCTAAAATAAAAAAGGCGCAAATAAGCGCCTTTTTTATTATTATTTAGAAAAGAAAAAGTTAATTAGAGCTTTTCTTCTTCCACTTGGACTTCCACTTACCCCAAGAACCGCCTTTTTTGCCTTTTCCTTCTTTTCCTTTTTTATTCTTCTTCTTTTTCTTCTTCTTTTTCTTGATATCATCTGCAGCATCTGCATAAACGAAATCTCCACCACCACAAGAACCTGCGCTGACTGCGCATTGCTCTGTTTTGGTTTCAACTGTAGTAGCTGGAGCTACTGCAACGATACCGACGATGACAAGAAGAGAGATAAATAATCTATAGAAACGTTTCATTCTAATCTCCTTTAGTTAACTGTTATTGTTTGTCGACAACACTGATATACATAAATCAGTTATCATAAGTTATTTTCAAATAAATACTATTGTCAAGTTTTATTAAAACTTAAAAAACATTCTACTATATATAAGACTATATAGACATAGACAAAAAATTATTTATATATTTGTGCGCAAACCAAAATATTATTTTACCATAAAAATATTTCGTATTAATATTTCGTCTAAAATTTTTGGAACTTTTTAATTATTTAAACATTAACAATATAAAAAGGCAGAGAACATATTTTGATTAAAGTAGACAACTTATCTAAAAACTATGATGACGTAAAGGCAGTAAAGTCTATATCTTTTGAATTGCAGGACGGTCAAGTAGTTGGTTTCCTTGGTGCTAATGGTGCCGGAAAAAGCACAACGTTAAAAATAATGACTGGTTATATCTCACCTTCATCAGGCAACGTTTATTATGGAAATAGAAACATACAAGATGACACATCGGATATACAAAAAGATATAGGTTATTTACCTGAGCTCAATCCCCTTTACAGTGAAATGAGAGTTCATGATTATCTTAAATTTATTTCAGATATAAGAGGTATTCCCAGTAACGACTTTAAAAATGCATTTCAAAAAGTTGTTGAAGAATGTTCTTTAAATGCTGTTGCTCATAGAACCATTGGCAACTGTTCTAAAGGTTATAAACAAAGAATTGGCTTAGCAGCTGCGATGATTCACGACCCAAAAATACTAATTCTTGATGAGCCGGTAACTGGATTAGATCCAAACCAGATTGTTGAAATAAGACAATTAA
>JABGWJ010000110.1 GCA_018645565.1 bacterium
CGTAACCAATATTGACTCAGGTTTGGTTCTTATCAATATTGTTGTAGATATTGAACGTATTGGTGATTATTCAAAAAATATATTAGATCTTGCAAAACACTATCCTAAAAAATTTGTTTCAGAAAAATTTTCAGACGACTTGAGAACGATTGAAAAAGCAGTAATTGAACGCTTTAGCACTACTGTGGGGGCAGTTGAAGATATGGATGAAAAAATCGCAAATGATTTATTGAGTACTTATAGAGACGACCTGGGAAAAATATCAGATGATTTAGTTGCTTCATCAATATCTGGGAAAGTTGAAATTGGCAAAGAAAATAAAACAGCCTCAGTGGCACTATATGCAAGGTATTTGAAACGTATAGGCGCACATTTAAAAAATATTACCACAGCAATTACAAATCCTTTTGAATCTATTGGCTACAACGAATAAACCTGAGTATTTCTGTATAAATACTTTTTAATATGATATCAAAAATATTCATCCTTTCAATTTATTTGATGCTAGCAAGCATGGTTTTTGCTTTTAAAACTAATATTTCTGCAGAGGCACGA
This sequence comes from bacterium, assembly GCA_018645565.1. Classification (GTDB taxonomy): domain Bacteria; phylum Fidelibacterota; class Marinisomatia; order Marinisomatales; family UBA1611; genus TMED80. Next base: position 556 of record JABGWJ010000110.1, read on the forward strand.
TTAAAAGTGGAAAATTTCCACAATGATACAATTTCAACATATTCTACAGTTTCTTATTTCAGAGCTAGACTTAATTTTGACTTAACATCAGAAATTTATAAAATTTATTTTCAACTGCAAGATTCGAGAATATTAGGAGATCAAAAAAATTCTCCTGGGTTTTCAAGTGCAAATAATTCTGCAGCAAACTTTCATCAGATATATGCTCAGTTAAATGGTGCTTTTGGTGGGAAAAACAATATTCGCTTTGGGAGATTTGAGATGCCGCTTGGCAAACAAAGACTATTTGGTAGAAGTGGTTGGAATAATTATGGTAGAAGTTTTGAGGGAATTTCAAGCAACCGGAAGACAAATCGCGGAAGTATTCGCTTCTTCCACCTAATTAATTCGGAGTTATATGAAATGAATGACCAATTTGATTATACTATTGATGGTTTCTATGGTTCTACAAAAATTCGCCCAATCAAAAAGATTTCAAAACAAACTATCGAAAGCCAGAATAAGACTTCAAAGCAAAACCCTTTTTATATAGATTATTATTTATATAATGAAAATATTGTTTTAACGCCAGAAGCAAATAAAAAAAAACGGCAAACACTTGGTTTTCGTGTTATTAAAAACTTTAAAAAATTTAGCCTTGAGAGTGAATTTGCATACCAATCAGGTACATATTATTCAGATGATATTGAAGCAACACTTTCTTCAATAAATATTAAAATACCAATAATGTTTACTAGTTATGTAAACTCTATTTCTTTGTCTAAAGAATATTTATCAGGAGATAAATATCTTTTAGGGGGTAGTGATGGTGTTTTAAGTGGTTTTGCTAAACCATTTGGTTCTGGTCATGGTTACCATGGTTATTATGATAACCCTTTACATAAAAAATATTTAAATAATTCTCACCAAGGTCTAAGCGAGTGGTTTTTAAAAACAAGCCATACATTATTTTCAAATACGGATGTTAGTATAAAGTATCATGATTTCAAGGATGCTATAGACAATGTTAATTACGGTAGAGAGTTAGATTTTATTTTTTCAAGAAACTTGCCATTTGGTGGAAAAATAATTCAAGGGTTTTCAATTTACTTCCCTGAAGATGGTGATAGACTTGAAGCTGGTTATTTGATGTTACTTATTAATGTTTAAGAACTCTAAAATTATATGTCTGTAGAAATTGAAAGAAAATTTGTTTTATCTTCAATTCCCAAAGGTTTACCAAAATTAAAAATTAAACAAGGATACTTACAATCTGATAAAAACCGAACTGTTCGTATTCGATCTATAATTAATCAAAGTAATAAAGCTACTTATTATATAACAATCAAAGGTCCGAGTAACTCTAGTGGTATGTCGCGGTTCGAGTATGAAAGTATTATTTCCAATGATGATGCTGAAAAACTATTTGATCTTTGTTACTTACCATTAATTATAAAAAACAGATATATCTATATGTACGACGGCATGAAGTGGGAATTAGATAGTTTTTGTGGTGATAATAAAGGTTTACTTATTGGAGAAGTAGAAATAGTTAATGAAAATATAGATTTCGAAAAGCCTGAATTCGTAATAAAAGAAGTAACCGGAAACTCAAAATATTATAATAGCATGCTTCAAAAAAACCCTTACAATAATTGGTAATATAAACTAAAAACTTCTTTTTTTTCAGAATGGCAAAAAAAATATTAATAATTCCAGATTCTTTTAAAGATAGTATTAGTTCCAGTCAGTTTTGCGATATAGCAAAAAATATTTTGAACAAAATAAACCCAAATATAATTGTTCATACTATTCCAATTGGTGACGGTGGAGAAGGATCATTAAACTCCTTTAGAATAATGAAAGATTACACTTTCAAAACCTTGACCGTGAAAGACCCTCTTAATAAAAATATTAAAGCAAAATATTGCATAAATAAATTAGAAAAAATTGGAATAATTGAATTAGCTCAATCTTCAGGAATTCAATTAGTACCAGAAAATTTAAGAAACCCACTTAACACTACTAGCTACGGAGTGGGACAATTAATTGATAAAGCTATCTCTGAGGGGATGAAAAAAATAATAATGTTCATTGGAGGTAGCGCAACAAACGATGCTGGTATTGGAATGCTTGATGCATTAGGATATACTTTTAAAGATAAAAACTACAATAAGTTAATAGCAAATGTAAAAAATCTAAAAAAAATTGAGAAGATTGAAAAAAGTTCTTTCCATAATACTATCAAAAAAATAGAATTCACTGTAGCCTGCGATGTTTCAAATCCATTATTTGGTAAAAACGGAGCCACTTATGTCTTTGGTGAACAAAAAGGCGCAACGGATAAAATTCTTAAGTTTCTTGAAGAAAGTATTATTCATTTTTCAAAAGTCGTCGCTAAAAATATTTCAAAAAACTATTCAAAACATAATGGAGCAGGCGCAGCTGGTGGTGTTGGATTTACAGCATTAAGTTTTTTCAATGCTAAGTTTGTTGAAGGGTTTTCGCTTTTATCACAAATACTCAAGATAGAAAAAAAAATAGAATTAGAAAAATATGATTATATAATAACAGGTGAAGGATGTATTGATAAACAAACTAAGCATGGAAAATTATTAAAAAAACTAGGAGATTTAGGACAATGTTATTCAATTCCAGTCATAGCCTTTGCTGGAAATATAAAGGGAGAATTATCGAGTTTAAATCTTCCAGGAATAAGCAATGCCTATCAAATTACACCACATAATACTGAATTGAAATTAGCTATTAAAAACACATCTACTAACCTAAGTAAATCTTTAAATGAGCAAATGAATAAACTCTTAAATTAAAAATACTTTTTCCATTCTTGTGATGATTCAGGCCAACGTGAAGTTGTCTTTTTAAGGTTTGTCCAAAAGCTAACTCCACTTGCTCCAGTAATATCGCCATGGCCATATTTTGACTCATTCCATCCCCCAAAACTAAAAGGATCTCTAGGAACAGGTACTCCGATATTTATTCCTATCATCCCAGATGATGCATTGTCTGATACGATTTTAGCAACCTCACCAGATGTCGTAAATACAGCTGCTGCATTTCCATATGGAGAATTATTTTCAATTTCAATTGCTTTTTCAATCGTTTTTACTCTAATTATCGATAAAACGGGTCCAAATATTTCTTCGGTAGCGCATGCCCAGTTAGGATCAACATGATCAATTATAGTTGGTCCAATCCAATAACCAGAACTATAATTAGAAGGAATAGTTGCTTTTCTACCATCAAGTAAAATTTTAGCTCCCATTTTTTCTGCTTGGTCAATATAATTTGTTATCCTTTCCAAAGACGATTTACTTATAATTGTTCCCATGTCTTTTCCAAGTTTAAAGTTTTTAGCTTCGTCAATTAATCTGTCAACAATATGATCTATACCTTCTACACCAACAGCCACACTTGCTGCCATGCAACGTTGGCCAGCGCTACCCATTGAACTTGCAAGCAACCCTTTAGCTGTAGAATTAACATCAGCATCTGGAACTACGATCATATGATTTTTTGCACCACCAAGACATATTGCTCTCTTCTTTCTTTGAGTCGAACGACTGTAAACAATTTCAGCAACTTTTGAAGAGCCAACAAAAGCGACAGCTTTAATTTGAGTATGATCGCATATAGCTTCTACAATATTTTTTGATCCATGAACTACATTAAAAACACCTTTAGGAAGTCCAGAACTCTTTAAATACTCGGCAAGCTTTACAGCTGCTAATGGTGTCTGCTCAGATGGCTTTAAAATAAAAGTATTACCAGCTGTTATTGCTAACGGAATCATCCATAAAGGAACCATAACAGGAAAATTAAACGGTGTAATCCCCGCAACAACACCAATTGGTTCATGAGTCATAACACAGTTAATACCAGGAGAAACTTCGGAAGATTCACCTTTTAAGACATTAGGCATTGAAATAGCAAAATCAATTACCTCAACACCTCTTTTAATACTCCCAATAGCATCTTCAATTGTTTTTCCATTATCAAGTGCAATAATTTTTGCTAAATCTTCAATGTCATTTTCTATATTAGCTTTGAACTTTGACATCACTTGAGCTCTGTCACGAATGTTTGTTTGCGACCAGGTTTGAAAGGCCTTACTTGCTGCTTTAACCGCAACATCAAGTTGTTCAGCATCAGAATTCGGGATTGTTGCAATTTTCTTATCAAAATATGGAGAAACAACTTTTATTTTTTCAATAGTATCTATTTTTTTATCCTCATTATTTATCCAATTTCCATAATCATGAAAATCTTGAAATTTTATTTCACTCATCTACGTGTCCTTTTTGATATATTTTTTGAATAATAAATTTTCTGCACTCTTCTATATTATCTGTATTGATTAAATCAGTTCCAGATAATAATAATGTTTCCCATGCTTTTTGGTTATCAGGTGAAGCCCAAAACCTAATTTCTTTTTGCTCATTATGTACACTGTTAACTAGTTCAACAAGTTTTCTTTTTTGAGAATTTGGAAAAACGCCAAGACCTTCCCAATTAAAAGTTTGCTTCCAGTCTGAACTTATCAAAGGCATAATTTTATGTGAAATTCCTTTTCCAATATCACTTAACCTTCCATCAATGAACACATTTCTATAATCGTAACTGTCAAAATAATTTATTGGTGGCCTATTTCCTGAAAGAATAATTGTTACCGCCTTCTTTTTTAAAGAATCTGAGCTAACATGAGTTAACATTGGTTTGTACTTATTTAAAATCACCTCTAAATACTTATATGTTTTTAATGCATTTGTTTTTACATCTACTAAAAGATATAATGAAGTGTTTTTATATATTGTTTTGTTATTTGCTAAATATCTCTCCCACAAAGGATTTAAATACATTGTCTCAATAGTTTTATTTTTTTTTAACTCAAACCAATTGTGACCAACATATAAATTTTTCTTTGATAAAAATATATCAACCTCTATACTTTTAAAATTGTTTTTTAAGGCTTCTTCTAATGGTATTTCGTTTTTGTAGTCGTTGTGTGAATGAGCGCCGACAATGGTATCTAAAGAGGTAGCTATCTCAAAAAAAACGACTCCGAATACAATGATAATTCGTACGATAAGAAAAAGAATAACTAATCCTTAATTTTATGATTCCATAAAGACAGCGCAAGAAAAAAGGAAATGATTGAGGCACTAACCCAAAAAATTATTGCATCATCAAAGTTATATATTTTTACAGAATTTATATCTGCTTGGGAGGTCTTAATTAATACGCTACTAACTCTTTCTTGTATGCCTGCTCCTATATAACTAAACAGGCCAATAAATCCCATAGCAGCACCAGTAATATTTTTGGGAGCCATATCAATAGCAAAAAGCCCACCTAAAACCGCTAGTAGTCCGCTTAATGAAAAGCCATAAATAATAAAAGCAATTGTAAGAATAAACGTCGACTGTGGTCCGTAAAAAATCAAAAACAATGAACCTATTTCTGCTATACCAAACATTAATGTTACTGGAGGTCTACGCGCACTGAAATATTTATCTGATATATAACCATATGCGATACAGCCAATGATTCCTGTAAATGTATTTAAACCAACTAAACCACCTGCTTCGATCAAA
>JABGWJ010000111.1 GCA_018645565.1 bacterium
CTATTATACATAATATATGTTATATGCCATTTAGATGTCTCGTTAGATGCAAAATCATCAAGATTTTCAAGATTATCTGTATCCCCTATTAGCATAATTCTATCAAATTCGGAAAAAACATAATCTGAATTTGGATTAATAATGCTGTTTTTAGAAGGATTAATTATGCAAACAACGACTATATGATATTTTGTTTTAATTTTGGTCTCAGCAATACTATTTCCAATGAATGCTGGGATTTTACTAATTGAAATTTCGTCAATATTAAGATTGAAATATTGATTTTTATATCCATCAACAGAAAAGCTGTCTTCAATCTCTGGTCTATTTAGAATTTCTGCCATTCTAAATCCACCGCTTATAAACGGGTTTATAACTTTATTAGCTCCTGACCTAATAAGTTTTGACTTATTTTGATCATTTGAACAGCGACTAAGTAAAAAAGCTTAATGATTTAATGTCCTAATAGACATTGTAACAAAAAGATTATCGTGATCATTATTAAGAGCAACAGCTATACCTCGCGCTTTTGAGACAGATGCAGATTGAAGAATCTGATCAAGTGTTGAATCTTCATGGATACAAAGCATGCCTTTTTCGCGAATGACTTCTACTTAATTATCGTTCTTTTCAACTATAATGAATTTAAATCCACTTTTATCTAGCTCATCAGCAATAACAGCACCCATACTACCGTAACCACAAATAATAAAATGGTCGCTAAAATTTTTAATTTTATTCATCATTAAAATTCTCCGATAGTTATTATAATAAATAATAATGTCTCGCATGCTTGAAAAAAGCATTCCGATACCAGCAACACCTAAAAAAATTATAAGAATAGCCCACAATCGTCCGAACTCAGATAGTGGGTGAACTTCTGAAAATCCAACAAAAAATAAAGTAATAATTGTCATATATATACTGTCAATTACAGTCCAATTATCATCACCGATGTAATAGAAACCAATTGATCCAACTATTATAACAATAAAAAAATAGGCTATATATAAAATGCTCTTATTTATGTTATTCATCAATAAATAGTATCTAACGGAACATCATAAAACAAAAAAAAGGAACTCTGAGAGTTCCTTTTTTTTTGTGAAATAATTAATGTTTGTTGAAAGTTTATTTTTCTGCCGCCTTGGCTGCTTCTTCTTTCATTTTTTGAATGCCTTTTATAATGCTTGGAAGAGACTTAATCTCCGTTAAATCTTTAGTCAATTGCTCTTTTGACTGTTCCAAGTCTGCAAGTTTTTGTTTTGTTCGTCTAGCGCTACTACGTACTTCGTCAGACAAATCTTCAAGATCATTTGTTACATTCTTAAAATTTCTCCCAGTCTCTCTTATAAAGTTATCTAACTTAAAGTCTACATCATCAATTAAGCTGAGTAATGAATCGGTATTTTTGATTATCAGGTCAGTATTACCAATGATATCCAATTGTGCTTTTTGAAGGTGTTTACCTCTTCCAATAAATCTTAAGTTGTATTGTCTAAGACTATCAGTAAATTTATCTTCAACTTTGTCTACTAGCATTTGATCGATTGTATTGATTTCATCCATTCTTTTATTTAGCTCATCCGCTAAATACTGAAAATATCCAGCCCCAACAATAAGAACAAGAAGTAACCCAATAATAATTTTATCCGCATTTCTCAATTTTTATTTCCTTTATTTTAATGCTACTTTAAACCTTCAAGTCGCTTTTCCCATTCACTCATAATTTCAGAATCTAGGTTTGATGATTGTTCTTGACCCTCTTGAGTGTTTGATTCATTAGTTATTGAATCATTACCTTCCATTAAAGTATGGATAATTTCAGCTCTCTTATCAGAATTGCCTTTTACAGCCTCAGTTAGTTGACTGATTTCATCATTAAAATCATTAATGGTTCTGTCGAGCCTCATAACCAGTTCATTAAATAATTCTTCTCCATAGGAAGAATTAATTCCTTCAAGCAGGTCATCCAGCTTTTCGTTTAGATAGCCTAATCGACTATCCTGATTGTTAAACTCTATACTCACAATAGACTGTAAATTTATATAAACGAATGTATTTATGGGAGATTATTTTTATAAAATTTAATAATTCTATAAAACTGTAATCATCTCCTAGTTTTTATTAGCTTTAATCCTCTCTTTTCAAGACCATCTACTATAGGAAGAAATATTTTTTTCTGCAATCGATATGGTAATTTATCAACAGTTTTCATCTTTAAAATATCATCAGGATTACCTATTCCAGATGTTACAATTTCATATTTTCCCATACCAACAACCACAACTAGATCATTGATATTAATTGATAGAGCTAAAAAAACCTTTCCCGTATTCAGTTTAAACAGCTTATAATCAGTTAATATGAACCCAGATTCAGGAGCATAATGAATAATATCGTATTCTTGACTTTCTAGGTATTCTTTGATAGTTGGCATGATATCTTTGATTGAGCCGTTATATTGAAAGTTTATATTCATCCGCGGTGGCTCAGGGCAGGTTGAAATCTTAATTGAGCCAAGCGAAATTATTAAAAGAGTAAATAATGCGCGCACAAAAATTCTAGTTTATCAGTGTACCTATTCTATTCAATCTTGGAATCCATGTTCTTAAATCCAAAGAGAAATATGCAAATAAGGCCTCTCCAAGAATAAATTTTTCTGGAATAAGTCCCCAATATCTTGAATCTAGACTGTCATCTCTATTATCGCCCATTGCCCAATAATAATCTTGTTTTACTTCATACACCTTCAACTCTTTAACTGGCTTACCATTAACTTCTAAAAACTCAAAATGACTATCTAAAATTTTTGTTGACCAAGGCGTAATTAAATTACCTTCTCCCCAACCAAAGTAGGGTTCAAAAACAGAAGGATGGTCTTTTCTTCTATGCAACTCAAATGGGTCTTGAAGTGTAAAATCATATGATTTGGATTCACTTACAAGTTTAGCTGTATTCCCATCCATCATCATTATAGGAAGCAATTCACGCCAATTGGTATTAGTATTAATATCAAACTTATCACCTTTTTTTGGTATCACTATTGGCCCCATATTATCCTTATTAATATTAGTTTCAGAACTCAAATATATTTCTCGTTGTTTCATTGATATTGGGATTTCCTTTTGGGAAAAAACGAAGTTTTTAGGAAGATCTGTTAGAACGCCATTTATATATACCTGTTTATGATGAATCTTGATTGTATCACCCGGGCCTGCAATACACCTTTTTACGTACTTAACGTATTTATCTCTGGGATATTTAAAAATTAATACATCGCCAACTTCTGGGACTTTAAATTTTGGTAGTTGAAAAGAAGGAATAAAAACTCCAATATCGGTATATGGAATTCCTACCCATTCAGGAGTTCTAAGGCCATATACAAAACGACTACCAATCAAAAAATCTCCAGTCATAATTGTTTTTTCCATACTACCAGTAGGTACAATGTATGCTTCGAGTAGAGTCACTTTAACTGACAGAGCAATTAAGACAATTATAATAATTGCTTTTAATTCAGATAAGAACTTTTGATTTCCTGTGCTTAAACCAACAAATGCAAATCCAATTGCACCTAGAAATATTTTTGAGGGCATACCATATTTATCATTTAAAAAAAGAGAATAAATAAGGATAAATGTCCCTAAAGCTGCCAGTGCTTTATTTTTTATTTCGTAACCTAATAATATCATTTTTCTATAATTAATTTATAAAATTTTCTAAAAATTTAAACAATCATTTCAATGTGTAACCGATAGAACGTTGAGAATTTAAACCTGTCATTTATTATAAGATTCTACTTTTTTTATTTTTCATAGGCTTGAAAGATAGTCTATGTAACGGCGATGGATTGTGGTTCTTCAATGCATTTAAATGAAACTTAGTTCCATAACCTTTGTTGTTTTCAAAACCAAAATTAGGATACTGGAGTGCATAATTTTCCATTAATTTATCTCTGTTTACTTTAGCATATATTGAAGCAGCCATAATACATTCTTCTGAGCTATCTCCTCTAATAATATTTTTAGTAGGTAGATTAATTTCTAGTTTATCTAATCCATCAACTAAAACTAAATCAGGTCGTTTTTTTAAATTTTTTATCGCATCCTCCATTGCTTGAATAGTGGCGTTTCTTATATTAACACTATCTATTATAGAAGCTCCTACTGACCCGATGCCTATGCTGATAGCTATTCTTTTGATTTTTATTGATAATTTAATTCTTTCTTTTGCACTTAACTTTTTTGAATCATTAAGTCCAACAATATAATGTTTATTTGGTAAAATCACAGCGGCTGCAACTACTGGACCGGCTAATGAACCTCTCCCTACTTCATCAACTCCGCAAATAATTTTATTTAAATTTTGGATATTATTTTTACCTTAGTTATAAAATTTAATTTCTTGATTGTCGTTCCCAAGTCTTTATTATAATATAAGTTCTTAATTTTAAAGAAACATTAGGTATAACAATGGACAGAAAACGATCTGGGGTAGTTTTTTTTGCAATAGTAACATTTTTGCTTTACGCTTTCGGTGTTGAATTATTTGAACAAGTTTGGAGTTTTCCGAATATTAGGAAAATCCCTTTAATGGTATTGGCTTTAGTAGGAACAGGAATTTTTGCTACTGTAAGACTCGGTTTTCCTCAATTAAAGTATTTAAAACATGGAATTAATGTTACCGCTGGTAAGTACGATAATCCAGATGATAAAGGTGATTTAAACCATTTCCAGGCATTAACAACCGCTCTTTCTGCAACTGTTGGTGTTGGGAATATTGCAGGTGTCGCTACGGCGATGTATTACGGTGGACCGGGTGCATTGTTTTGGATGTGGATTACTGCCTTTTTTGGAACCACTCTAAAATATGCGGAGTGCACACTATCTGTAAAATATAGAGAAATAAACTCTAGTGGTTTTACCGCAGGTGGACCTATGTATACGATTGAAAACGGAATGGGTAAAAAATGGAAATGGTTAGCAATTGCGTTTGCAGGTTTTGCTATAATTTGTTCTTTTGCAACTGGTAATGCTATTCAATCTTTTACAATCTCAGATCAAATCTTCTCTGAATCTGTGCAACTTCTTGGATCAGATCATTTTTTAACCTTAGACAGATCTTTATTTGGTATTATAACTTTCAATTTTCAGCAAGTATTTATTGGTATAATTTTAGCTTCTGTTGTAGGTGCAGTAATTATTGGTGGTATAAAAAGGATTGGTCAAGTTACTGGCTACCTAGCACCAATTATGGCAGTGATTTATGTATTTGCCTCTGTTCTAGTCCTTGTTTATCATTCTGACAAAATTGGTGAGGCTTTTTCACTTATTTATAATGGTGTTTTCAATCCTACTGCTACTGTTATTGGTGCTGGTGGTGGTGCAATAATGACAATGTTAAATACTATGTTAATGGGTATCAAAAGAGGTCTTTATTCTAATGAAGCTGGTCAAGGAAGTGCTGCTATTGCACATTCTGCAGCAAAAACAAATTTCCCCGTTCGTGAAGGTGCTGTAGCAATGTTGGGACCTTATATAGATACTATTATAATTTGTACTTTAACTGGGTTAGTAATTCTTTGTACTGGTGCATGGAAACATACTGAATTTTATGTAAGTATTTCTGCTAGTTCTATAGAAGAATATAACAGTGCAATAACATTAGGTAGTTTTAGAGGTACAGATTTAATAAATGGAAGTCTCCTTACATCATTCGCTTTCAAAAATGGTTTAAGTTGGCTTTTTAATTATGGAGATAAAATAATTACTCTATCTGTATTATTATTTGCAACCTCTACCGTTATTAGTTGGTCTTTTTATGGTGATAGAGCAACAGAATATCTCTTTGGTGAAAAGGCTATATATTGGTACCGCTTGATCTATATCCTTTTTGTTTTTATAGGCGCAAATGCTGGAATAGAAACTGTTTGGGCGTTCGGTGATGCTGCACTTGGATTTATGACATTCCCTAATCTTATATCAATAATTTTTCTTACTGGAGCATTGAAAAAAATGACTCAAGAATATTTCAAAGCATATAATGAATAAAGAAGATAATCATATTTTTCTAGAAACGGCAATTTTTGCTGCAAAATCGGCGGCGGCGGTTATCAATTCATCCTATAATACTTCTGTTAAAACATATAAAGCCTTAACAGATCTTGTTACTCAAACGGATATTGATTCTGAAAAAAAGATTATAGAATTAATAAGTTCAAGATTCCCGGATCATAGTTTCTTAGCAGAGGAATCTGGAAAAAAATTGAAATCTTCTAACTTTACTTGGATCATTGACCCGCTTGATGGTACTACAAATTTTGTACATGGTTACCCCTGCTACGGAGTTTCTATAGCCTTGATGCACGAAAACGAAACTATTGTTGGTGTAGTGGTTGAGTTGCCTATGAATAATATATATTTTGCGACAAATACTAGTTTGGCTTATTGTAATGATGATATTATTCAGGTCTCAAAAAATAAAAACCTTATTAATAGTCTTTTAGTGACTGGTTTTGGATATGACCATGGACATAATTGGAATTTTAATATGCAATTATTTAAAAAATTTACAGATTTAACACAAGGAGTTAGAAGATCAGGAGCAGCGGCTGTTGATTTATGTCATACTGCATCTGGAAAAGTCGATGGGTATTGGGAATTTGATGTTAAGCCCTGGGATTTGGCTGCTGGCGCTTTAATTGCTAAAAGAGCTGGTGCAAAGCTAACAAATCTTAAAGGAGAAAAATTTTCAATTTTTGATAATGAAATACTTGTATCAAATGACGTAATTCATTCCGAAATGGTTAATGCTATTCATAATATTAGTTAAATTGATCAATGAATTGCTTTTCCGTCCAAGTGGCCTCAATTGAAACTATTTTATTAGTTTTTCGAGATGTTTTAATTATTTCTATTGCTCTAAAACTATAATTAGGCCCTTCTTCAACTAGGCTTCCCTCCCAGCTGTAATGGACAACAAACCTGTCTTTTTTTGAAAAAATATCAATTATACTCAATTCGTAATCAAACCACCTATCACCATAACTTTTTATATCATCAATAAATTTATCCGAACGTTGTTGGAGCTGCTGTTTTGTTAAAAATACTAAGGTCGATATAGAATCACCATTTCTACTGAATATTATTTTTATAGAGTCACCAGCCGCACCATTTGTTCTTCTTTTAAAATAGTCGTTTCCTTTATTATTGTTTAGTTTATAATTATCTGCTTCAAGTATTACATCACCTTTTTTTAGCATGTTAGTTGTTTTCATAAAAGGGGATACGGATTTAATTAATAACCCCAGTTTTGTCATTTCTGTAGTTATACCTAAACCAACGTATGGAGAATGATAATATATAAAATTATTGTCAAGAAAAAGGCGAACTGAGTCAATATCTGCGCTATATCGAGATTCTAGAAATTTGATAATTTGAATTTCTTTTTTATTTTGGCCAAAAGCCATTGTAACGAAAAAAGTGAAAAATATAGCAATTCTGATTAAATAATAACGTTTCATTGAAATCAAATCTAGCTATCTATTTCTACTATTTTTAAGGTTTTCAGTAATGATATTAATTGTATCAGGAGTGGAGCCGCAACAAGCACCAAGAACACTAGTGCCTTCGTTGACTGCAAACATTAATTGTTCTGCTATATCTACATCATTTATTTTACGGTCAATATAACCATCTTTTGTTGGCATTTTCTCGCCTAAGTTTGGATAGACACCCCACTTGCCCGGCCAATGTCTTTTTATTGTTGGTATTGCTCTAAGGGTGTTTTGAATTGTCGAGCAGTTTATAAGCAAGGTATCAACTGAATTATTATAAGCTAGCCTAATTACATCTATAATATCTGTACCATCAAGAATTTGATTTTCATTTTTCAAGACTATGCTTAGCCACTTTTTTTTGTTTGGATTAATATCAATTTCCAATAGCGTCTTAATTTCCTGAAAATTGCCCATCGTTTCAAATAGTAATAGATCAACGGCTTGATGATTGAATATATTAATTAAATGACTGTATTCATCTTTTGCTATATTTTTACCTGGAAAATCGCTTGGTTCGTAACAATCTTCTAATGGTGCTAATGATCCTGCAACTAAAACACTTCTTCCCTTTCTGGCTATGTTAGCAGCTTCTATAGCCAATATAAGTGACTGTTCACTTTTAATAATTGCATCAGATTTACTGTAGCCAGCCTTTCTAAAAGTTCTGGGAGTAGATCTAAACGAATTAGTAGTGATTATATTAGATCCGCTTTTAATATATTCTTTATGAATTGATACTACTTCATTAAAGTTTTCATAGTTGGCAGCAGCAGACCATAATGGCAATGGAGCTTTTATTTCTCTCATCATTAGGGCAGTGCCCATTGCGCCATCTAAAATGAGTGGCATTTGAAAGTCTGAATCCATAGTTTAAATTAAATAATATTATTTTTAATAAAATTGTATTTATACCTTCTAGGCATGAGTAAAATAAAAAATACTATCCTAGTTGTGCTTTTGACTAGCTTTGTTATTTGTCAGAAGACATATATTCAAGCCGGCAGGCTTATTGATGGTATTACAGAGATTCCAATAGAAATGGTGACCATTGTTATTAATGGTAACACAATACAATCAATATTGAGAGGACATGTACAGCCTGGGCCTAAAGATAGCTTAATATCATTAAAAGAGTTTACAGTGTTACCTGGATTGATGGACATGCACACTCATCTATCAGGTCAAAGTAGTCCAAAAAGTTATTTGGAAAAGTTTTACATGGACCTTGATGAATATGCATATAGATCTATACCGTATGCAGAAAAAACACTTATGGCTGGTTTTACCACTGTTAGAGAGCTTGGAGGAGTTATTAGTAATAGCTTGCGTGATGCCATAAATGCTGGTTATGTAGATGGTCCAAGAATTTTCAGTGCTGGTAAATCAATTGCGACAACTGGAGGGCATGCGGACCCTTCTAGTGGACTAAATATGAATTTTTCAGCAGATTTAGGACCTAAAGATGGTGTTATTAATGGCCCCAGCGATGCAAGAAAAGCAGTCCGTCAAAGATATAAAAATGGTGCTGATTTAATAAAAATTACTGCAACTGGTGGTGTTTTAAGTGTAGCTAAGAATAGTAAAAACCCACAGTTTACCGAATTAGAGATTAAGGCTATCGTGGAAACTGCTCAAGATTATGATATGCATGTTGCTGCTCATGCACATGGACCTGAAGGTATGAAAAGGGCTATTAGAGCAGGCGTTCATTCAATAGAACATGGTACCATAATGGACGGCGAAGTTTTAGCTTTGATGAAAAAGTATGGAACGTATTATGTGCCGACAATATCTGCAGGTATGTTTGTGGCTGAAAAAGCAAAATTAAGTGGTTATTATCCCCCTGTCATTGTACCAAAAGCATTAGAGATTGGACCTAGATTATTAAATACTTTTACTACTGCTTATAAATTCGGTATCAAGATTGCTTTCGGAACAGATTCAGGAGTCTCTTATCATGGTGATAATGCACAGGAGTTTTTATATATGGTAAAAGGTGGTATGTCTGAAATGGAAGCAATTAGATCAGCAACTATTATCCCATCAGAAATGCTAGGTATTAGCGATGAGTTAGGGTCTGTAGAATCTGGAAAATTAGCAGATTTAATAGCTGTTGAAGGAAACCCTATTAAAGATATAACAGCACTTCAAAAAGTCGTTTTCGTAATGAAAGAAGGTAAAATATATAAATTCCAGAAATAGTTAATTTATTTTTTCTCTTTTTAATGCATAATCGTTTGACCTTTCAGTAATATTTTTCATTGCTTCTTTTATTTCAAGTTGATAATGACTCGGTAGTATTTGAACCCACCAGTTTGGAATCATGCTTTTTAAAACCATTTGTGTGCTACGTGGCCCGAGCCCATTTCCGTAATTATTTTTAAAATAGATATTTAATTTAGATTTCCAAAAACCTTCTTTTACATGTTGGACAAACACTAGCCATTCAAAATATTTAGCCAAATAACTACCAAGCCCAATAATAATCAAAACGAAAATTATTGTCATAGATGATTTTAAATCTTCATAAAACAATGATAAAAACCAAAGATTAATAATCATTATAAAAGTTCCTATCAATAAACCATGTTTAGAAAGCCATACAATTTGTGGTACCAGTTCGGAATATCGCTTTTTGTTTTGAATCGTAAGCCAGGTAGCAAAACTCCAACTAAGTGTTAGCAATATCAACAGAAAAATTAAATGAGGCTGAAGATCTGTATGTATAAACATAAAATTAATTTAGACAGACTAATTAAAAGCTCTATAAACCTCTTTGCCATTATAAATGGTTTTAAGAACTCTTGTTTTTAATATATCGTCGACTTTAATAGATGTTATATCGTTCGATAAGACCACAAAATCCGCAAACATGCCTTTTTGTAAAACTCCTAATTTGTCTTCACTAAATACTGCGTACGAATTATTCTTCGTGTAGCAAGCTATTGCTTCCTCGACAGTTAATTTTTGTTCTGGATTCCACCCTTCTGGGTTGCTGCCATCAAGAGTTTTTCTTGTAACAGCAGCATAAATTCCAAGTAATGGGTTTAACGGCGTGACATCCCAATCAGATCCAAAAGTCAAGTTAACATTTTCATCTATAAATGTTTTAAAAATGTAAGTTCTTGACATCAAATCACTACTAATTCGTTTATGCATCCATCTCGTATCATCAATGCAACCATAAGGCTGCATTGATGGAATTATGTTATTGTTTACAATTTTTCCTATTGCATCATTCGTTAAATGTTGAGCGTGCTCAATGCGTATTCTTCTGTCTTTCATGCCATTGATTTTATTCAAATTCATAGATTGATTTATAATCCAATCATTTGCTTTATCTCCTATTGCATGGATTGCTAATTGAATACCTTTTTTATCTAAAATTTTTATCATATCCTTAAAGCTATTGGTATCTTTTATACGCATGATACCATTTGTGTTTTTATCATCAAGATAATGATTGTGCATCCATGCGGTTCGAGATCCAAGAGAACCATCTATCATTGCCTTTATACCATCCCACCTCAATATATTATCTCCTATTCCATGTTTATCAATCAAGTCAATTATCTTTTCCCAATCCTCATACCATGTATAAGCTTTTATCCTTAAGGTTAATTTATTTTTGTTTCTTCTAAACGTTTGCAAGTCATCCCAGGTCGCCATATCATGAATTTGAGTAATTCCTTGAGACGATGCGTAATTCATAGAAGTTTTTAAAATACTGTCTTGTTCAGAATGTGACTGCTTTGGAATCAATTTTCGAACAATATCAATTGCTGTATCTTTAAGTATACCAGTTGGCATTCCAGTATTTATATCTTTTACAATTTCACCTCCAACAGGGTTAGGTGTATTTTCATTTATATTTGCTTTTTCTAATGCTTTTGAGTTCGCAAGGGCCATGTGGCCATCTACCCTACTTACAAGAACTGGGAAATTATTTGTAAGACTATCTATCCAAGACTTGTTAGGTATTACACCACCCCAGTTTTCATGGTCCCAATTACCACCTTGTATCCATTGACCGTTATTAATATTTGAAATGTATTGTTTGAAAGAATCTATAAAATCATTTTTTGTGACCGAGTTTTGAAGACTTATGTTATTTAAGGTTGTTCCCCCATAAATGAAATGAGTATGATTATCAATAAAACCGGGGAGTAAAAAATTATTCTTCAAATCAATAAGTTTAGTACTACTTCCTATCAAGTGATTGTAATTATCAATGCCTAATTCTAGGATAAGATTATTTTTTGTTGATATATAGTTTTTCCTTGTGTCCTCTTTGCTACCAGTATAGATATTACCATTGAAGTAAATTGTGTCAGCTGTATCGACACTAGAACATTTTAATAAAAAAAATGAAAAATGAAAAATTATCAAAATTTTTATTTTAATAATATATTCCTCCAACTAAGGAAAGTAGCCAAGCTGTAAATAAACCTGCATAAATACCAATTATGTTACCAATTACACCCATTAATAAACCTACTGGGGCAAGAGACTTTTTATAAACAGTTGCAATAATTGGTGCGCTTACAACACCACCAATATTTGCTTGACTACTTGTTGCAATCAAAAACATTGGAGCTCTTAATAAACGACCACCAAAAAATAAGATTATTGCATGAATGAATATCCAAAATACACCTACGGCAATGTAATAAGGAAGATCTGCAATTTGTGTAATGTTTGCTTTTGCTCCAATTGTACCTAATAGTATGTATAAAAATAAATTTCCGACATGGGATGCCCCTGCATTATTCAATTCCGACAACCGAGTGAAAGATAAAGAAATGCCAATTAGTGAAACTAAAATTATAGTCCATCCAAAACTAGTAATTACTTTTCCTAGATCGGGTATCAATTTTCCCAATTCCAAAGAAAAGAGCCCGAAAAATAAGCTAACAACTACAATTGTTAATAAATCGTTAAAAGATGTAGGTCGCTTTAAATCCTCTGTATTCATTTTTATATTTAATTCATCAATGATACGAGTATCAGCATTATTCCATTTATCTATCCTTTTTTGATGGCCTGATATTAAAATTACAATTCCCATCCAACCATACCCAACAACAGTATCAATAACAATCATATTTCCAAAAAGATTATCGCTGGTTCCAATAGATTTACCAATAGCAACCATATTTGCACTTCCACCTATCCAACTACCCGATAATGCCGCTAAACCCATCCAAGCATCCTCCGGTAAAAAGCTTCCGAATATAAGTAGGGATATAGGACCGCCTAAGACTATACCCAATGTGCCAAAAAGCATTGTACCAATAGCTTTAGAGCCAAGAGTAGAAAGAATTTTTACATTTGAAGATAGTAGCAATAATATAAGAGCTGGAGGCAATAAGTATTTTGAAGTCCACGAATAAAGAGAGGAATCAGTTGGGATTATTCCAATACCTGAGCTTAGCATTGGCAAAAAGTATATCCATATTATTGGAGGAGCGTATTTAAAAACTTTTTTTAAAGCGCTTATCGACTTTAGGTAATGTATTAAACCTATTAAAGTAATAACATAAATGAATATCGCATTTGGATCCTGAATCATTTTAGGAAAAAAATAAATAGTTCATTAATTAATCACAGTATTTTGATAAATAAAGAAAGGTTCTCTTAAGATTGTTTAGGAAAACAAGAATTGAAAAAATCCATCATTTTAGGTTTTGTATACGGAAGTGATTTAATAAAAGTATCAACATCAAAACCTGAAACTACCTCAGCCTCTTTCAAGCTTTCCATCGCTTTATCAATAACACCAAGTTTGAAATAACATGCGGACAAATAAAATAAATTCTGTTGCATTAACTTTACTTTTCTAAAGCTTTCTAAAGCTTTCTCATAACTTTCAAGCCAAAAATAACACATTCCTTCTTCTACATATAAAATATCATGAGAAAATGGGTCTAACCTTGTAGCTCTGTTAAGCTTATTTAGTGCGCTTTCTATCTCACCAGTATAGATTAAAACTAATACATACCTGGAAATAATATAAACGTCACTTGGGCATAGTTCTGTAGCTTTTTCGAGGTGATAAACTCCTAATTCAAAATCTTTTTCAAAAAAGAATTTTATAGATCCCATGACTCGATGAGCTTCAGGGTCATTGGAGTCTAGTTCTAATGCTTTATAAGCAGATGCAATTGCAGATTTAAATAATTCTGGATTCGGTTTAGTTTCCCAATCAGATAAATTTCCCAGTGAGCATGCCCTCCATGCATGAGCGCGAGCGTAGCTAGGATCAAGATCTATAGCTTTCTCAAAAAACTTCACAGCATTTTCAGTATTTTCTTTAATTACATTCCCATTTCTAGCATAATCTAACCCTTTTAAAACCAACTCATAAGCTCCCATATTTTCAGGTCTTTTTGATTTAATAGACTCTAAAGCATCTGATTCTACTCTACCAACAATAGTAGAAACAATCTGCTCTGCTATTTGATCTTGAACGTCGAATACTTCATCAACAGACAAGTCATAATTGTTTGTCCATAACGATGTTTTATTTTCGGTAGAAACAAGTTGCGCATTTATTCTCATTTTTTTCCCTAATTTTCTTACGCTTCCATTGATAACATATTTAACACCAAGTTCTTTCCCGATTTCTGAAAAATCTTTATTTTTATCCTTATAAGCGAAACTAGCATGACTCGATATGACAACAAGCTTATTAAATCTTGAAAGCATGGAAAGAAGATCTTCACAAAAACCTTCACAAAAATATTCTTGTTCTTCATCATTACTTAAATTTTTAAACATCATTACGGCAACAGATCCGGGTTCTATTACTTTTACTTCTTTTTGTATCTTCTCAGAATCTTGAGTAAATCTAGGGGTTCCTTTATTTTCCAATACATGAAAAGCCTTAATTGGGAATTCAATATTTTTTAAATCTAATTGACCAGCATCCTCAAACGATACCATAATTTTACGGTTAATCATATCAAAGACAGTTTGAGACACACAAATACCTGATGGCTTTGCCGCTGCTTCGAGTCTTGCAGCTATGTTGACGGCATCTCCAAATAAGTTATTATCTGCAACCATTACATCACCTATATTAATACCGACTCTAAAAATCATAGTTTCAGAATCATCTTGTCCATGATTCATAGTTTTCATTTTTAATTGAGTGTCTACTGCAGCTTGAGCAGCTTTTATTGGACTAGCGAATTCTGCAATTACACTATCCCCTGCACTGCCAAAGATGATTCCCCCGTGATCATCAATGATGTTATCAATCACTTTCCTTCTCTCTTTAAGGATCTTTAATGTATTGACTTCATCTATACCCATCATTTTACTAAAGCCTACTACATCTGAGGCAAAAATAGTTGCTAGTTTTCTATCCATGGAACACCATTTTTATTAATTGAATACGTTTCACAAGCTTTTAATGCGTGTTTTCATTATTTTTATTATGCCAATGCCCATGTTCAACTGACCATATTTTACCAGGAGGGGCATCACCTTTAGGTCTTTTTAATGTTTGTGTATTTTCAATCGAAAAAGGTTTTGGTGATAAACTCGATGAAGTATCAGTAGGTTTAAAGATTTCGTTACCAAAGAAAAAAGTAGTAACAATAGCCATTGAAATAAAAGCAAGGTACAGCAATTGAGTAGATTGGCTATTTTTTCTTAATTGGTGGCATTGTTTAAACTTTTTTCCACTTCCACAGTGACATATTTCATTACGACCGGTTTTCATAATATCAATTTCCCTTCAAAGTTTAATCCCAAACTGATTTAGTAACAATATTTAAAGATAGTGGTTAAATAAAGTAATAATTAGCAGAATAAAAAGACATAATTATTATATAATCTATATATGAACATTTTGTTTTTATAATTACACAAACAATAAAACTACCAAACACACCTCGTCTCTATTAATCCTAGTTACTGGTTGTATTTAAAATCATATATAATTTCATTTATTTATTTGATGTTACCGTATAGCTAGAATGAAGATTATTTTTAATATCATTGAGATTACTCCAAACTGGTTTCATTTTTTTCTCTGAAAATAATATTGATTGATTATTAAAAAATTTTGAATTTTTATCATTCGTACTAGATCCAAATTGATGAATTGATTTTGCGCTTACTTCTCCTTCTGGACTCCACTCAACTATTTGAACATAGCAGTCACCAACTTTTGCAACCATCCTACCATTTTCCCAAGTTGAATATATAGCTCTCATATTTCCAGGACCACCATCAAGGGGATAGCTGGCATCGCCTCTTATTAGACGCTGAACCTTTCCAAGAGGAACATCAAATCTTCCAAAACTACTTTTTAATTTAGAAATAGACTCTTTTAAATTTTTAGTAATTTGAGCAAGATCATGCTTATAGTTTGAAATATCAAATTTAAGGGGAAATGTAAGAATTGCTAATGCAGCAGCTTTATTATCAAAATCTGTTCGTAAGTTCCAATTTTTTAGTAAGTCAACAGCCGCTAATAATTCTAAATCCTCTGTTTTAAATTCTTCAATGAACTTTTTTATAGCAAAAGCCATAACTGAATTATTTTCGTACTGATTATCAAACTTATAATTGTAGAATTCATCTCTGCTAATTTTACTATCTTCTCCGTAAAGCTTTATAGCCCTAAGCGATCTATTTGTTTGATGAGTTTCAATTCCAGCATCTTTGGTTATGCCCTTTGAGGTTATATTATCATATGAGCCAGTCGCTAAAAACGGGTTGGCGTTACAATTTTGAAAATATCCAGAAGTTGGATTCGTTGTCTGAGGGAGATCTTGAAATTTTATATATTCATTCCAATTAGTCTTAGATGTATTGCCTGGAACAATTTGTCTCCAGTTATAGCCTTTACTTCTTTTTGGTATTAGTGCATTATATACATAAAAGATATTTCCTTCTTTATCAGCATAACCAGTATTATACATAGGCAGAGCCTGCATTTCCATAGCGCTTTTAAATTCTTTCATGTTTTTTGATTTATTCATTCTATAAAACTGCTCTACAGTTCTCATTTCATTTATCCCTGCATATTTTATTGCGTACGTGCCATGCGATTGTTTCAATACAGGTCCATGAATAGATTTATATACTTTCTTTTTGACTGCCCAATTAAAAGGCCCGAAAATCTTCATTTTTAACTTTATTTCTCTGGAATCTAAATTTTTCCATTCTCCATCATAAAGATATTGATTTTCATTTAACGGATTTATTTGTAATTCATAAATATCAATCAAATCAGGACTATTAGAAGTAAAAGACCAACCAATATTTTCATTATGACCATGATTAATTAACGGAGATCCCGGGAATAGGCCTCCAGTCATATTTAAGCCATCTTCACTATGTATATGAGCTTCATACCATGCTGTCGGACCGCTCCATGGTTGATGTGTATTTAATAAAAGCCTAGTATATCCATCCTCAGACTTATTTGGTGCGACAGCAATAACGTTACTACCAATTAAATCAATATTAAGAGGATCAAAATCATTATTCTGAGAAGTTTTAGCTGAAGAAAATCTTGGTTTACTACTTTCAAATAATTTACCTAAAACTTTTTCTATACCGTATAAATAAGGAATTTGATACATCCATCCAGCAATGATATCTTTTCCCTTGATCGGAAATAATTCATTTTCAATCTCTTGTTGATGTTCAAATGCATATTTATTTATGCCCTGTGCATATGCTTCACAAATAAGCTTAATATTTTCAGGAATTTCATCATCATAGCGGTTATTTATATCTTCCCAAACACCAATAAGTTCTACATAGTAGTCAACGGGTGAAAATTTCACTCCATACTTCGCACCAAGCATACCCCTAGCACCCAGTAGAAGGTCTTGAATAGTTTTAAAATCATCCTCAGCATGTGCGTATGCAAGTCCAAAGACAGCGTCAGCATCTGTTTTTCCAAAAATATGAGGGAC
>JABGWJ010000018.1 GCA_018645565.1 bacterium
AGTATAGCGGATCTTGAAATTGAGCAATCCAGTCTTCAGAGTGTGACCACAATTACAGTACCATACACTGTTCAAGCGAATGATGTTAGTTCCAAGTTAACTTTTACAACTCTTAATTCAGTGGCTGGAAATTTCAGGGATGCTGCTGGTAATGATATGTCTGTTTTTACTGCAGTCAGTGGATCTAGTTTAGAAGACCTTTCAACTGTTGAAATTGATGGTCTGGCACCCTCAGGCTTTACGATTGATACATTGTTTGTTCAAGGTGCAAACACGGCTAGCGGTTATTGGAATTCTAATTCAACTAGCCTCATTATACCAATTACAAATTCTAAGGACCAAAATGGTAATGAAGTTGCCGAAGGTGATCCAAGTTTAATTGGTGGAAAAGTTCAAATTTTAGGTCGTGTGTGGAACACTTCGACAGATTCACCAGGTGCATATGTTGAAGTCGGAACATCAACTATTTTAACAGACGGTGTTGGAGGAGGCGCGGAGCCATCAGGATCATGGAATGAAGTTAGCGGGGTTCTTAATTATGGACAGTTCCCAGGAAAAACACTTCATTTTGAAATTGATGCAGCAACAATGGAATCTGCTTTATCTGTACTTGCTAATTACCCAGATGAAAGCGCAGCAAATCCTGAACAGAATGGGAAAATAGATTTCGCCGCTATAATCATTGATAAAGCAGGAAATCCAACGCAAGGATCTGCAACATCTGGTTCTGAATTGATTGTTGATGAAGTAATGCCCCTCGATCCTGAAATTGGTCTTCCTGCGATAGGATATAATTATGCTATAGCACCATCGATTGATAATTACATAGAGATCATTCCTGATACCGTAGTTGGTGCAGGCTTTTCTAGGTCAGGGTTTTACAATAGTACTAATACTGGAGTGCAGTTTAAGTCCTGGATTGCTTTTGATGATCCAAATGGTGTAATAACAATAGATCGAGATGTATCATTAGTCGGTGGTAATGTTCAAGTTCAAATGGCTTCTACGAATGACGCGTCCACTGCAACGTGGTCTAATATAGGTGATTCCGTTGTAGTTCAGCAGGCTAACGTGGATGATGGTTTTATAACAATTGTTGTTAGTTCCACGTCAATTGAATCTATTTCGGGAGATTTTATTGAAGGCAAAACGTTATATTTCCGTAACAAAATCACCGATAGAGCGGGAAATATTACCTATCAATCGACTGTGAGTAACAAATCTTTAATTATCGACGAGACGCCTCACGCATACGCAAACTTAACTTATTCAAGAAAATATGTAAATGGAGTAGACCATAATCCTACAATCACAATAAAGTTTGACCCCACAGATTTTGCTTATGATGCCCCAAAAATCTCAGCTACTTATGAAAATAATAGTGTTCCACCAAATCCTACTACAAATGCATTAATGACTATAGGATCTGATAGTAGTACCTTTACTTACCAACTTGATATCCCTGGAGATAGGACAACAAATATTTATGATGGCGTCGTTACTCTATCTATTACTGCAACTGATAAGGCGGGTAACCCTACTGATGCAGCTAGTGTAACAAATAAGGAATATTTGACTGTTGATAATACAAGACCAACTGTCCAATTCGAATATGAAAATGCGACATACGCTATAGCTCAAAATGAAAATAAAGGAAAATCTGGACAATTAATAAAAGTAGTTGCGTTGCCTTCTGAACCGATGTTCTTATCACCAGATTCTGACAATGAAGTCATAAAACCAACATTATCCATTGATTCTTTATCATTGCCGATTACTACAAATATTTTTCCGGCTTTAGATGGGGATTACAACAATACGGCTTCAGATGGAGATAGTATAAAATATTCTTTTACATTACCAACAAAAGCAGAATTTGAAGAAGAAGTGTTCAATTTGAGATTGTTTATAAGTGGAACAGACTTGGCTGAAAACCCAGTAGACTCTTCAACTGGTTATACAGCAAGTACGGCTTTTAAGTTTGATAACAAGGCTCCGGTATTTGATCAGTTTTTCTTTGCAGATAGTTCTTTCATTCGGGCTTCTACATTGGGTTGGTACAATAGTGAAGATATGAGTTCTGCAAATGTTAAATTTAAACCTGTGGGTGCATCTGCTAGTCCAGCTATACTAACGGAAGGTGACCCCATTTCACTTACCACTGACGTATTTGATGAACTTAGCCGCGGTGCAAAAGGACCATCAACAATAAATAATAATATTCTATTAACTGCGGCTTTAGCTGACAGTAATACGTATGATATTATTTTTCAGGGTACAGATATGGTTGGTAATGTTGGCATAGACACTATAAAACATGTCACATTTGACACAAAAGCACCTACAGCAAAGGTGAATTATGAAACTGAGTACATAACAGCCTTATCTCCAAAGGCTGGTACGATAATCAAGGTAACTTTTAATGAACTTCAAACTGTCGCGCCAACCATGAGGTTGTTTTATGGTGGTGATTCTGCACAAAACAAAGGAAGTGCTTCTTGGATTGTTGATGATTTGACCACATACATAGATACATCAAGTTCTGCAAAAATTGATGGTCCAATAACCTTGGTAGATTCTACGGATGATGCGAGAACATGGTATCATGTAATTGATTCAGCTGATGTACAACCTAATTCAGATGAAATTATTTATGATGGTTTTGTTTGGGCAGAGATTTACTCTAATGATCTTGCAGGTAATACTTTTGATAGTGATAGCCTAATATTCTCGGATTTTGAAAACTTTTTATATTATGATAATACTGAGCCTACTGCAACTATAACTTATAAAAACCTTCGAGATTCACTCTTAACATCTTTTAGCTCAGATGGAATTGAATCATATTGTTGCTTCGCTATCGCTGGTGACACAGTACTCGTAAAAGTTGAGATGAATGAAAAAGTAAAATATATACCTGCTTCGCCTCCAACTTTAAGTTTAGAATACAACTCTGATAGTGCTACACAGGGCGATATAGATTTAAATATAGAGCCATTCCCGGTTCCGAGCGTGGACATTAAAGATACTGATGAACAGACTGCAATGATATTTCATTATAAAATCGTGATTAAAGACGGAATGAAGAATGACGGTACGTTAAAAATAACTTTAAATGCGAATGATAGGTCCGACACTCCTGTTACAAATTATGGAAATAGTTTGCAAAAATCTGGTATAGTTGATTCTAGATTTTCACTAGAGATAGATAATATACACCCATGGGGATATGATGCTTATCCTATTTTTAGTGTGGCTCAACCTGAAGTAACATTCCCAACGGACACATTTAAAACGACTGGATTTCGTGTTATAGAAAATTGGATAAATAAAGCAACAGACAATATTTATATTGATGTTCCGTATCAGCAACCTGCCACAGATAGTACTCTTTTAGGAGAAAATTCAGGTTGGGGTCCTCAGGGGAAAATTGATTTACAAATTCGTAATATTGATCTAGGGACAGGTCAATGGCAGTCGTTTGGTACTGAAGATACTATTAAATCTGATGCTAGTTTTACACCAATTGGTGATTATACGAATATGATTACACTTAATCGACCTATTGAAAATTTATTATCAGAAACAATGCTCAATACTGGTGAGGGGGCATTTAATAGATTGCAATTCAGGGCTGTATTAAAAGATAAACATGGTAATGTCACTTTTGGACAACCAAGCGATGCATATGCACCAGATGCTGATAATGACAATCTATACTTGGCTGATTTGTCTAGTGCAGATACGATTCGCTATGATATAGTTTCACCATCTTTAGGTGCATATAACGATGGCAACTTTGCCGGCGCTGTTGGTTCAAAGTTAATTTCTAGTGACACAATTACAATTAGCTGGTCTGAATTTACAGATCCAGGAGGTGCTGCTGCCTCAGGTGTCGATCTTTATGAAATGCAGGCTTATGTTTATCCTTCTACCTGGACTGGTGGATCCTCAGCAGATACTTTAAATAGAATCGACAGTTTATTTACTGTTGATTTAGATTTGGATGGAATCGATGATTCAGGTTATTGGTATAAAATTTATAAAGATGATGCACCATCGTTTAATAACCCCATAACCCTAAACACGTTAGATAGCGTTGTAAATGATCCGATATCAAACAGTGATATACTTTATGATTATAATGATACTCTAAAACATGAGCTCCATTACATGATTTATGTAAGAGCTTTTGATGTCGCAGGTAATGCCTCTGATACTATTTACACAAATGCTATACAACGATATAATTCCGCTCCTGTTTTCACTGATAATATTGCAGATTTGATTTTGTATGAAGATGTAGCTTGGGATTATGATACAGTAAAGGTTACTGATTTAGACTTATCAACGCTCCAAAACGATGCTTTTACTTACTCTATAGAGCCAAAAAAATTAGTAAGTAACTTATCAGGAGGTTTTGATACAAATGCTGTCTTAATTAATCCTCCAATTGTTAACTCATTAAATGGCTTGGTTTCCTGGACGCCTATTCAAGATTCGACTCTGACCCTTTTAGGCCAAGATACAATTATAGATCAATCTGGAGCATATCTGTTTACATTTTATGCAGAGGATGCATATGGTTTTAAAGATACAATCAATTACAACGCGACCGTTAATGCGGTGAACGACACACCAAATGTCGCAATTCTTGGTTCAGACCGTGAATTAAGTTGGGCGGAAGATAAACCAGCCTCAGAAGAAATAAAAATAAACTTAAGCGATTATGCCAGCGACATTGATAATTTAGATTCTGAGCTTTCATGGCAGTTTGTTATTATGGATACATCCCAGCTTGATGAAGACTTTCCTTTAGCGAGTGTTATTATTGGACCTGGAACACCAAAATCAGTGCAAACAAAATTGATGAAAAAATATTTAGGGTTTGACCCTTCAAAAGGAGTAGATATTCCTACTTTAGCAAAAAAATCAGGCAATACAACAATGAGAATGCTATCAGCGGCCAACTCACTTATTACAGTTGATATCGATACAACGACAGATGATAATATTTACGCTGTGTTTAACAGTGATTCTAATTACCATGGATCAAATCACAGAGTTATTTTTAGAGCAGAAGATCCATTTGGTGCTTTTGATTTAGATACGGTAATTGTGAATATTTTGCCTGAAAATGATCCTCCGGTAGTAGCTGCAATTGACACAATCGTAATAAATGAAAATGACTCGATTTGGATTGATTTTTCCCAATTCACCTCTGATGTAGATGATTCAACTTTAACTTTTAAAATTGAAGGTATTTATAACACAGATTCGGTTAACTTTTTTAGCGAACCCTATTTATCAGATGGATTTGGAGATACTGTTTTATTTGACCCATTTGACCTTTGGTCTGGTTCCGCAAACTTTAGAGTAACGGCTTCAGATGAAGAAGCAGAAAGTTCTCAGTTATTTACTTTGAATGTGCTACGTGTTCCCAGGCCTGATATTGAAGTCTCTCTAGTTCAAAATAATGCATTTTCAAGTTATGTAAGCATCATTATTGTTGATAAACAACAAAAAACAAAATATCTGCAGCTTGAAGTTCAAAATCAGCGAATTGATATTGATACAGTTGGCGCCCACACGTATACTGGAGATTTTAGTTTTGGTATTGGAGGTGGATATTCATTTGATGTCCTTGCGGTAGCTGAAGTAGGAAAAACAATATACACTAATACTTTTAACCTCGCTCCAGCTAGAGTAGCAAATAGGTGGTATGCAAATAGTCCTGACGGGAGATTTAGTATTGCGGGAGATCCTGGTAGTGTTGATACGGATCAAAATTTTCTAGTTCTTGACAGCTCTTTATTTACCAGAAATTTTACAGACCAAGCGTCATATGTGCTGGGTAATGAATCTTATATTTTTAATAAGCCTATTGAAATAAATTTTGGTAGTGTAAGGGAAGATCTTGCAATTTATCAAAGAGAGAATGGTGTTATATGGAAAGAATTACCTTCATTAAACCGTAATGGTCAAATACTTACTTTCACCGAAAATGCTGGATACTTTAGACTCGGGCCTAAAACTATTATCGTGCCTGAAGAAACAGATTTACATCAAAATTACCCGAATCCATTTAATCCATCCACAACAATTAAATACGATATTGGGTTAATGGATGGTCTAGAACAAAGAGTTAGTGTGAACGTTTATAATGTTGTCGGGCAACAGGTCACTACGTTAGTTAATAATGTAAGTCAGGTAGGTCAATTCTATGTTAAATGGGATGGTGCGGATAAGTTTGGTAAGTCATTACCCTCTGGTATTTATTTCATTCAATTAAAAACTGACTCTGGCATTATAAAAAATAAAAAAATGATGTTCTTAAAATGATGTTCTTAAATTTAATTAAAAAGATTTCTTTAATTGCATTAATGCTTATTGTAACAAATTGTAGACAATCAGTTATTCCGACAGAAGAAGATTTAGCTGGGTACGGTTGGATACTTTATGAAGCTGGTGAGTATCAAGAGGCTAGAGAATGGTTTTATGATGCCGTTGCAAAAGATTCCTCTTACGCTGATGGTTACAATGGAATAGGTTGGTGTTTTGGAAAACTAAGGCAAGCTGATTCTGCTGCCGTATATTTTCACGTAAGCCAAACGAAGCCATTTGATACTTATGATACACCAGACTTAGATCTCGATTTATATGCCGGATTAACATTTGCCTATAGTGGAATGAATATTGATTCCTTAGTCAGGGAATACTCTACATACGTCTTAGTAGAGAGGCCAGAGCTGGGGCCATGGTATTTTAGTCATGATTTGAAAATAAACCATTTAGATGTGAAACTAGAATTAGCTCTAGCAGACTTTAATATGGGATATTTTACTTCATGCAGAGATAATTTGCAGTCAATTTATAACGATTCTTATTATCAAAGTTTTCCTTCAAATATCGTCAAAGCACTTACAATGAATGTTGAGACTTTGTCAGGCCGTGCAGAGCTAGCTCAGTTACTTCAATCTTTGCAGCAAACACTGAAAAACATATAAATATTCTAGACGATTTTTCTCCGTTTTCAACCTCTAGAAAAGATGATTCTTTTTGGATGAATGAAGCTTTTAAATTATCTAAAAAAGCTTTTTCAAATAATGAGGTTCCTATTGGAGCTGTAATTGTTTGTCATGAAAGGATAATCGGTAAGGGGTACAATCAAGTCGATTTACTTGGAGACCCAACTGCTCACGCAGAAATTTTATCGATAACTGCTGCTGCTAGTACTCTGGGTGATTGGAGGCTAAATGAGTGTACTATTTATGTCACAAAAGAGCCGTGCACAATGTGTGCTGGTGCTATAGTTAACTCAAGGTTTAAGAGA